>CAYXEY010000683.1:0-3141 GCA_964464105.1 uncultured Planctomycetaceae bacterium | reverse complement strand
AGATTTCTCCGACCTATGGGAGTCCATCCACGGCCCCGGTTCATGGGACGCGAACCCATGGGTTGCAGCTATCACGTTCAAACTCGCCAACAAGGAATCCTCTCCATGACTGACGCACCGCTCCCACGCCTCGCTCTGTCCGTGCGCCAGCCATGGGCATGGGCCATCGTCAGCGCTGGGAAGCACCTCGAAAATCGCTCATGGGGATCGTGGAACCATCACCTTAAGAGGCAACGCGGCCCGATCTGCATCCATGCGTCGTCTGGAATGACGCGCGACGAATACGAGGATGCGTGCGATTTCATGGCGAAGAACGGCGTGACCTGCCCGCCGCCCGGCGACCTGATACGTGGCGGGATCATCGGGACCGCCGTCATTGTTGATTGGGTGCGAACCAGCCATTCGTTCTGGTTCGTGGGGCCGGGGGCGCTGTCGCTACGAGACATGACGCCGGTCGCGCCAATCCCATGCCCCGGAGCGCTCGGATATTTCGAGTGGAAACAAGCGGGGGCTCTCACCCCGCCAGCGAAATGGATGCTTCCTGTGTCGCCGACCGCGAGCCGGGATATGCCGCCCAAGGTTGATCCCAACCAAGGAGACCTGCTGTTATGACCGCCGCACCTGATAGCCCGCCGTTTGCGCTGCCGTTGAGGTTTGAGGAAGAAACCGATCCTGACATTGCCCAGCCCGACTATGGATGGATTTGGGACGCAGATGGGGCCGTTGTCACTGTAAATCCGGTCTACAAGCCGATGGCCCTTGCCATCATCCGCGCCGTCAACAGCTACGCCAAGATGCGTGATGCGTTGGAGAAGATCAGCAACCACAAACAACAAGCTATTCCGAGCGCATTAGACGGAATGGCCGCTCAGTACAGCAGAATAATTCGCGACTTTAAGTCCATCGCCCGCACCATCCTCAAGGAGATCGACAATGGATAACCTTCCCGAAGCGTGGGAGAAGTATGTGGAGAAGGCCGAACGAGCACATTGGGCTTACAACAGCAGCGACACACTCAACTGGATGCGCGCCGCCATTCTAGCCTTCCTGGATGCAGCGGAGAAGGATGGATGGGTGATGGTGCCGGAATACCCAAGCATCGCCATGGAGAAAGCATGGATCGATCACTTTGGTGGATTTGGCGACAAATATACCGCCATGCTCGACGCAGCGAAGGAGGAAGGCAAGACACCCGATTCCCCTCCCTCCACTCCTGTGGTATGAGGGGAGGCTGGCGGAAGCGCGGTTTGGCACGCCGGGCACTGTGAAGCCGTTAATTCCGGAATACGCGGACACAGCCAATGCTGGACGAACGTGCCAGCCAGCCCGGCCCGCCAGCGCTTCAAACAAAAAAAGCCCCGGCTGTTAACCGGGGCAGTCTGACCAAGGCTGAGGGGATGGGACAGTCAGCACGAGGTCATCATCGGCGGAATTGCCGGTGATCTGGCGTCTACGCAGCAGACATTAGACTGTCGCGCAGCGCGAAACCCATGAGAGGCCAAATCTGGCGGATCGCATCTTCGCGGGCGAACTTCTTGCCGACTTCGGCATCAAAGTTCGCAGCGTCTGCGGGGGCCGATTTACCGATGACGGTGAAGCCGTTTCGCATCACGATGATGCAGATAGTTAGGACCGACAAACTGATCCAACTTGCAGGAAGTGAACCGTGTCTTGGAACCTCTCGCGCGAACACATGCGCGGCTTCTCCGCCGTTCATGTAGAACTCACCAACAATAGCCGCCTCGATGTCACTCAGCGCTACGCGGTTCGTTGTCTTCTGCGCCGCCTTGGAGATGTCGTCAGTCACTTTGAGACTATCCATGGGAACTTTCCTTTTTCATGGAGTGCCGTGATGCCGTCACGGCGCGGTAGTCCTCACTTCTCTCCCGCGTGTCCGTGATTGCCGCGCCAGTCTGGGTCGCGGCCCTGGCGCACGGCGTCGGCCACTTCCTTGGCCCGCTCGGGCGTGAAATCCTTCATGACGGCCTCGACCAGCGCGGGCTTCAGCTTGTCCCACAGCAGGGCGATGACAGCGGCATAGAACACCGGGCTTTGGGCGGCGCGATAGGCCCCAAGTCCGGCACCCGCCGCTATGGCCAAGGCGATGCCGATCAGCGCCGCCGTAGCGGCCATCACGCCGTCTTCTTGTTGGGAATGAGGTAGACGAGGATCGGCGTCAGGATGCCGATGACGCTGGCAACCTGCGTCTCGGAGAACCCGAGATTGATCCCGGCCACCGAGTTGAGAATGTAGAGGATGCCCATCACCAGGGCAATCAGTGCTTTATCCATCGAGGTGAACATTGTTCATTCCTTTCGTGAAACCGGGAGCCGCCCGGCGCGGGAAAAGTCAGGGCGCGCCGCTGGTCAGCGCCTTGAGCGCCAGCAGTGCGACGGTGATGGTGAGAGCGATGAGGATGGCCGTGTTCATGTCAGGCCCCCACCCGTGGCTGCGATTGCGGCCTCGAACGTCTCCGCGTACCCGGCGATCATGTCTGCCCGGTCCAGCCCGTTCACGATGCGCCGCATGTCGCGGTAGCTGGTGTAATCGGCCAGCTTCTTGCCCGTGAACATGCCGGTCGCCATGCCGTTGACGATGATGTGCGCGGCGTTTCCCGGCTCCAGCGCCGCGTCGGGAGACGCCAGAAGATCGACGCCGAGCGCCTCGCCCGCCTTGAAGTAGTTCCGCCGCCCGGTGATCTGGACGTAGCCGCGCCCCCGGAACTTGTATCCGTCGCCGGGCAGCGTGTTGCCGAGCCTCGCGCCGATGGCTGTCCCGGCGTTGTACTTGTCGAAGTAGTCCTTGCTGCCCTTCTCTGTGCGTGGCGTCATGTGGAGCGGGTCGCTTTTCGGCCCCGTCTCATGCCAAGCCGTGGCGATGATATAGGCCCTGTGCCTGAGCGGCATTCCTCCGGTGGCGCTGAACAGCGTCTTGAGGCCGTTGACCTGGTTCTGCGTGAGCGAGCCGAATTTCTTGCGCACGGCGTCGAAAAACGGCGTCATCGGGTCTGACATATTGAGGTTTCCTTATGTCGGATCGGCTGGCTACGGCGGCGAGGCTACTTCGGCGGTCCCGACAGGAAGGGCAGTATCTTGGTGATGACAAACGAGCCAACAGCCCCGGCTAGGGCTCCAGCCGTCA
>CAYXEY010000682.1:0-3142 GCA_964464105.1 uncultured Planctomycetaceae bacterium | reverse complement strand
CAGATTCTGTCTAGTTCGGCAAACATAGAATCTGTCTAGTACCATAATTACGAATTCTGTCTAATACACTGTTGAACTAATCCGCTCCGCGGAGCCTTTAAGAGCGCCTTGCCAACAGCCAATGGAGTGGCAATAAGAAAGGAATGAAAAGCAAAGAAGAAAAGGGATAGAGAAGGAATGGCATCGCCCTAGTTTTCATTCAATTCTCCCGCCATCGTTCACACTCTCCAGTGGCCCAATCCGGGTCGCTTTGGAGGATTCGACGATGACACCTCTGCGTCAACGCATGATCACCGCCATGCAGATGCATGGCTTCTCGCCGCGCACCCATGAGAGTTATCTGGCGGCGGTGCAGGACCTGGCCAAGATCACCCGCAAATCACCGGATGCGCTCACACCCAAGGAGTTGCGGACGTATTTCCAGTATCTGATCACCGAGCGCAAGCTCGCGCCAGCCAGCGTGCGGCTCAACTACAACGGCATCCGCTTCTTCTACCTGGAGGTCATCGGCTGGCGAGCAGTGGATCTGCAGGTCACGTTGCCCAAACGCCCACAGCGCATCCCGGAGCTACTCACCCGCGAGGAGGTTGCGGCGATCTTCGCTGCCTGTGGCAATGAGCGCGATCGCACGATGCTGGCGCTGGCCTACGGCTGTGGGCTGCGCCTGAGCGAGGTGCTTGCGCTTCGCGTCCAGGACATCGATGGCGAGCGGCGCATGCTTCGGATTCGCCAGGGAAAGGGGGCGAAGGATCGTCTGGTGCCGCTCTCGCCGAGTCTGCTGGAGCGCCTGCGCGGCTATTGGCGCCGCTATCGCCCACGCGGTTGGCTCTTTCCCGGCAAGGGTGGCCGCGCCCTTTCGGCGACCACGCTGCAGAAAGCGTTCACGGACGCCAAGCGCCGCGCCAGGATCACCAAGGACGGCGGGATCCATGCTCTGCGCCACGCCTACGCGACCCATCAGCTGGCCGCCGGACTCGGGGTGGAGCGCCTGCAACGGCTGATGGGCCACAACAGCATCAACACCACTCTGCGCTATGTCCACTGGCTGCCCTCGGCCAGCGAGGGTGAGGGGGCACTGGATCTGCTGGCCAAGCTGGAGGTGGCCAATGGCTGAACCCAGCTCTTTACAGATGCTGCTGAGCATCTGTCTCGATTCGATGGGCGAGACGCACCTCCTCTCGCCTCGGCAGTGGCAGGTCTGCAATCACATCCGCGATTGCCGCACCGCGGCCATGGGCGGGGAGCTGATGCGCTGTGACGCCTGCGGCGAGGAGCAGCCGCTGTATCGCTCCTGCCGTGACCGCCATTGTCCGCGCTGTCAGCATCGCCAGTCCCAGCACTGGTGTGCACGCCAGCGCGCGGCGGTGCTGCCGCTGACCTATCACCATCTGGTCTTCACCTTGCCCGAGGGGCTCAATGGCTGGGTCGAGGTCCATCCGCGGGAGATCTATGCCCTGTTGTTCGAGTCGGTATGGGCGACCCTCTCGGCATTCGCGACCAATCGACTTCACGGTCAGCTGGGGATGACGGCTGCTCTTCATACCTGGGGCCAAACCCTGACCCGGCATGTGCATTTGCACTGTCTGGTTCCGGGTGGGGCGCTGGGCAGCGATGGCACCTGGCATCCGGCCGCCACGCAGGGACTGTTTGCGGTGCGGGCACTGTCGCGGCATTTCCGCGGCGGATTGGTCAGCCGGCTGCGCCAGGCGTACAAGGATGGCAGGCTCGCTCGCCTGAGTGGCCCTGAGGAGGTCGAGTGCGTGCTCGATGCCCTGATGGGCCGCGACTGGGTGGTATTCTCCAAGCCCTGTCTCACCCACACCAACACGGTGGTGGACTACCTCGGGCGCTACAGCCACCGCATCGCCATCAGCGATTGGCGTCTGAGCGACTTCGATGGCACCGCGGTGAGCCTGTCCTATAAGGACTACCGAGACGGCGAGCGGCGAAAGTCGATGGTGCTCCAAGCCGAGGAGCTCATCCGTCGCTTCCTGCTCCATGTCCTGCCCACCGGATTCATGCGCGTGCGCCACTTCGGCTTCCTCGCCAACCGCTGTCGCGCCCAGCGTCTGGCGCAGATCCGCGAGGCGCTCGAGGCGCCGCCGCCTGCACCCGCCGCGGCTGCGGCGCCAGCCGACCCTTGGCTCTGCCCCCGCTGCGCCAAGGGCCACCTGCGCGCTGTCGCCGAGATCCCGACGCCGCGCCCGTGGCTACGTCCACCCCAACGCAAACCCGCAGCGCCGCGCCTGAACTGCTGACTCCAACCTCGCCGCCAGCTCCGCCGGACGGAACGCTACGCGGTCCGCGATCGCGCTCGACCCGCACACAGGATCTGACCTAAACTTGCCAATCAACGACACCTTGGCAGCCCCGTCGGAGCCGTTCTGATGCCCGATCCGCGCATCACCCACCGCCCACTGCGCACCCCGAGCATCCCTCCCGAGCGCCCGCTGCCCGATTCCGGGCGATACAATCCCCTCTATATAAGGTGCGCCGACCCCGCCCACAACGTCGCGCCGGGATCGGATTAGTCCAACAAGACATTTACACGTCTTGCGCGATCGGCGTCGTGGCATGATTGGGATCTCGACGCCGCGCATGCCGTATAAATGCTTTGACGTTAGCCCACTACATCATGGCTCTTACATACCCTTCCGATCTAGTCCCACTTATTCAAGCCGCTTGGGTTGAAAGACATTACTTTCCGAAGGAGAAGCGCCCCCCACTTCCACCCCAACACGCATTGAGCGAGTTGCTCGCACTCGCGTATCACACGAGTTTGCTTCGCGAAGAGGGGCGCCAGTTAGCATTTCGGATTCTTGTCTTCCCTCGGGACGAATCGAAGAAGCGTCGCGACTTTCCGCGGCGATCACCACGAATGGCCGAGTTTGCCGAGCCAAGAGCCGTGACCATTGCAGAGTTGCGTCGCTTAGCGCCAGCTGCGGATTCTGTTCGGTGCATGATTTGCGTCGACTATGACGAGAGCCGGGGATGGCTTACTTGGGGTTTGCTTGACACAGGAGCCAACTGGTGGGAATTCACGCACCATGAGGCGAGGAGCGGAACGCCTCCACCAGCGAACATTGCCATTACCAGTCCTGGACCAGGAGAACTCGTGATCTCATCTTCTGGTCTGGTCTTA
>CAYXEY010000681.1:0-3142 GCA_964464105.1 uncultured Planctomycetaceae bacterium | reverse complement strand
AAGAAGGAGATCGAGAAGTCGCGCACGAAATTGGAAGCCTATGAGGCCTTCTGCAAACGGATTGATGAACGCCCGGCGGACGTTGCATTAGCCTGGTTGCTGCATCAAAAAGCCGTCACAGCGCCAATCATTGGGCCACGCACCATGGAGCAGCTAAATGGGGCGATGCGGGCACTGAGTCTCACACTGAGTCAGGAAACTATGAAGCAGCTGGACGATCTGTTCCCTGGCCCTGGCGGCACCGCACCCGAGGCCTACGCCTGGTAAATGCCCGATGTTCCGGGTTGGATTAGCGCGCATTATTCATGACGGTTCGTGACGAAACTGCCAAGACGCTATGCGAGACGGGCACGCGAAGGGCGAGCCTGCCCCCTTGGCCATGCGAAAACCATGGCCAAGCTTGTCGCAGCAGCGTATGGGCGGTTGCAGGCGAAGCGCTCATGAATAATGCGGGTTAGGTCGAGAGTTTCAGCTGAGAAACGGCAAGATTGACTGTTCGGGATGGCCGCTATCGGCCAGAACCTGCCGCTCGCGGCGCGCTGCTTATAACAACGGTTTCATCGGCAAAAACATTGCTCTAAGCCTAAGAATCGCGCATATTACGATCAGAATCGCCAGAATTATAAAGGCATAGCTAGGTCCGACCCGGAACGTCCGCTGGCGACAGATTCGATGTCATCGTTACCATGGTCAACGCCTTTCTAGACGCTCAGTCGCCGAAGAGATAATGGCGCGTCGGGCCAATCAAACACTTCTCGCACTTCGGCCGGGATAAATTCCATTACTTGCCCGACCCAGGCTTCTTCTCGTCCTTGTCCGGATCCTCATCGGGCGCCTCGGGGGGCGGGGCGTAGTTTTTCCAGGCGACGCCGTTCGGCGGAAAACTGAACTTGCCTGTGGCGGCGTAAACTTCAGCCCAATACGCCGGATTCTGGAAACCTGCGAAGGCGGCGGAGTCCGAGAACGTCTTTTTGGGCGGTACGCCAATGGCGCGCAGGCCTGTCTTGGTGATGGCCCCATTGCCGGCGGCGCTGAGTTGCCCCTTGAGCACTGCGCCAAAAGGTGAAGACACGCCGACCAGATCGAACTGGAAGTCGAAGCTCACATCGGCTTCGGTCTCCTCATTCTCGAGTTCCGCCGTGTAGTTCCAGCTGCCGTCGTGCCGGCACACGAAGTTCGCCCACAGACACGTGAGCGGCTTCATGCTCGAGGATTGGTTGCTCATTCGCTTCAGCGGCAACGCCAGATCGAACGAGCGCACGCCGCCCGTCGGCACCTGCAGCGCGCTCGCACGCGACGTTTGACCGCAGACGATCTGCACTGCGTACACGAGCTCCTTGGTGGTCAACGCTCGCCACAGGAAGACTCGCTTGCCGATGGGATCGATCACGCCCTCGCCGATCAGCTCGACCCGCGTGGGATTCGGCAACAGGGAGAAGATCTGGATGAAGGCGCCGGGTACGCCTTCGACCAGCACGGAGCGCGCCCCTTCGATGAGTGGATCGACGATGATCGGCGCCAGCAGGTGCTCCGGGACGCCTTGTACGATATGTGTATTCGGATTGTGCTTCCACCTGTCGGCTCCGCAACGCAGAGCGATGACCCAGACGCTCTGATCCTTCACGAGGTACGGCGCGACATAGATGCGCTCCGAGCCCCTGCTGAACACCTGATCGCTGATGGGGCCCGCGCCCGCGCCGACATCGCCGAATATCTGCACCCAGGTTCCGGGACGCGCCCGGACACGCACTGCACGGGCGCAGGCGTAAAGCGGCTCCTCAACGTCGGGCGGAAAGTAGACCCCGCCGCCCGTGGCGACGGGCTGCATAGTCGCTGTGTCGCTCTTAAGGCCGCACTTTTCCTGGACGATGGTGATCGTCGCGCCTGCATTCAGCTTGGTCATACGAAAGACGAAAGTGGTCGTGCCTTCAGGGACCATCGCTCGATATTGTTCGGCCGCGAAGGTGAGCGTAACGATCGCCCCTGGCTCGAGATTGGCGGCGAACACATCCACCGCGTCGTCGCACGGCGGCAGCAACGCGGGCGTGCCGGGTTTCTTGGCCGGCTCCACGTGCACGACGAGCGGATCGGACGCCTCCCAGCGATCGCAACCCTTGAGCTGCTGCACGACCTCCAGCTTGTCTCCGGCGGACGCGAGCGGTTTCGTCAGATCGAAACGTAGACGATCGAGGTCGAAGATCGCCGTTTCGCTCGTACCATCGGACGTGCGGCTGATCGTCACATCCGCGCCATCGATGATTCCGCCCAGATGCACTGAACGGTCGCATCCCTTGGCCGGTTCCGTAAGTACGGGTATTGGCAGTTTCGCTCCGTGCGGAGCCGGCAGCTTGTCCACTGAGTAGGGGGTCTCTTTCGGCGTCCCGAGCAACGCGGGGAAGCCAGCCGGCGCCTGTTGCCACGCGGTCGCCTTGCCGTTGATGGGAATCAGTGCACCGGGCGAAAGCGTCAGACGCGCATCGCCGCTTTCGTTGGCGCGTCCACTGGTGATGACGGCCGTCGCCGTCTTGACTGTGACGAGGGCGCCTGGCACGGCGCCGCTGACCCAGATTGCGCGTCCGCATGGGTAGACGTGCGAGCGAAATGCGAGCGGAGCGAGCGCATCGTGGTTCGTCGGCGCCGGCGCGACTAGCGACGCGAGATGACTGGGAGTCTCGATGCTTGCCTCGACGCCAAGCGTCTGCAGGACAACCAAGCGATCCGTCGCCTGCAGTTTCTCGCCAGCCAGCAGAGGCAGACGATCGGAGCCGCCGCCCGCAATCCCCTTCGCGACTGTCCGCACCGAGGGCCCGTGCGCCGTCACGATGATGGTGGCTCCGGGCAGGCAGCCCTCGACCAGGATGCTGTCGCTCCAGGCGGTGAAGGGTCCACGAAGCAGCGGTGTGCATAGCGCCATTGGTTTCTCCCGGTGAACTACGCCGCAAATGGAGAAAGGCGATCGGCAGCTCAGGGTCGATAGCTGCCGGTTGCCTCCGACAGCATCTGTCCGATCACGCCTCCGTTTCTACGCAATATACATTGCGGACTCGTGTATCTATTGCGTCCAGGGTGAAGGTGTCAGGGGTGAAGCCCCTTTTCTTTTCTGGATCCTACTAAGACGCTTCAATTCATTTTGTCTCGCTTG
>CAYXEY010000680.1:0-3154 GCA_964464105.1 uncultured Planctomycetaceae bacterium | reverse complement strand
AAGCGGGTACAGGTCGCGCAGCAGTTCACAGAATCGCAGCAGCGATTCCAGCAGGAGGCACTGAAACGTGAGCGCGAAGCTCTGTTCAAGGCCATTCCTGACTGGCGAGACGACGCGAAATTCAAGCAAGCACGGGGCCGAATCCTCTCCTACATGGCCGAGAGGGGCTTCTCCGAGCAGGAAGTCGGGTCGTTGATGGATCACAGGGCGCTGCTGGTGGCGTATGACGCTGCGCGGTTCCGTGAGTCTCAGAAGGCGTTGAAGGCGTCGGCCAAGCAACTTGGGCAAAAGCCGAAGGTTGCGAAGCCTGGTGCTGGTGCTACGCCGGCTGAGGTGAGCGACGAGCAGACGAAGGCGCTGCGGCAGCAATTGAAGAAATCAGGCCGACTCGAAGATGCGGCGAAGCTATTCGAGCGGTTCGGATAAAGGATGAATCATGGCTCGCGCACCGAACAACACCTACTCGGGCAACAAGATTGCCGAGGACTTCCACAACACCATCTATGACATTTCGCCGACCGACACGCCTCTGCTGTCGCTGGCGAAGCGTTTCAAGGCAACCAATACGCTCCACCAGTGGACGTATGACGCGCTGACGGCGGCTGCTGCCAACCAGCAGGTTGAGGGCGACGACTTCGATCCGACTGCGCGTGCGCAGCCGACGACGCTCAACAACTATTGCCAGATTCTCCGCAAGGACGTGAACATTTCGGGCACGTTCGAGGCCGTGAACAAGTACGGCCGCAAGTCGGAGATGGCGTACCAGACGGCGCGGATGGCGAAGGAACTCAAGCGCGACCTGGAATACGCGCTGGTTCGCAATCAGGGCGGCGACGCCGGTTCGGCTTCCTCGGCCCGCGTCATGGGTTCGATGGAGTCGTGGATCGCTTCGTCGGCTGGTGGCGGCAACGGCTACCGTGCGTCGGGTTCGACTGGCGGCACTTCGTCGGGTTATACCGGCGGCGTGGCGAAGGCTCCGACGGACGGGACCGCGACGGCGATGGTCGAAGCCGACCTGAAGGGCGCGCTCGAACTCGCGTGGAACGATGGCGGCGATCCGAGCGTCATCATGATGTCCAGTGCCAACAAGAAGGTCTTTTCGGGATTTACCGGCATTGCGACGCGGTTCAACGATGTGAAGGGTGCGACGAGCGCCAATATCATCGGCTCGGCGGATGTGTACGTCTCAAACTGGGGCGTTCACAAGGCCGTGATGAACCGCTACATGCGCGACGCGGCGGTGCTGTGCATCGACCCCGAGTACGTCGGCGTGGCCTTCCTGCGGCCGTTCCAGCGAGTCGATATCGCGCGGACGGGTGACGGCGAGAAGAAGGCGATCCTCTGCGAAGCGACGCTTGTGGTGCAGAACCCGAACGCGCACGCGAAGGTGTTCAACTGCGGCTAATTCGTTAGCCAACACGGAAGGGCCGGGGGCAACCTCGGCCCTTTTTTTGTGAAGCGCATTCTTGGTCATGACTCGGTGACTGGCGTTACCGAGTGGTTCGAGTACGACCCCGTTACGGACAACACAACCATCTGGTCCGAGCAACCAGACGCCGATATCAAGGCGTTTCTGGATCAGGTGACGAAGCAGCGCAACGACGCTGACTTTACCAAGCGCGGCATTAAAAACGACTGGTGGAAATACGCCAGCCTGCCGCCCATCGTCATCATGGAATTGCGCAACAAGGGGATTGACGTTTTCAACCCGGATCATACGAAGGCGCTGATTCGTGAGATCAACGCCAACTATCCCTCTCTAAAGACGACAGAAAAATGGCATCGGTAAGAGAGATGCCGCTGGGCGAGCAGAACGAGATTTTGCGTGACGCGCGCAAGCTCGCCGAGGAAGGCGACTACGAAGGCGCGTCCAAGATCGCGTTTCAGGTGCTTGAACGTGCGCCGAACAGTGCGATGGCGCTGCACCTGTTGGGCTATATCTACCTGATGATCGACCGCCAGGTGATGGCGTATCAGTTCTACCGGCGGGCGTTGCAGGTAGACAGCCGGCACGCGGAGATTTGGAACAACTTCGGGCGGGCGGCAGATGAACTGCACCTGTACGAAGAATCGGAAGCGGCGTTCAAGCGGACGCTACAGATTGACCCGCAGTATGCGGCCGGATGGGCGAACCTGAGTGTGTCGCTCATCAATCAGGCGCGATACAAGGAGGCCCTTGTCGCTGCCGAGAAGGCGATTGAGCTTGATCCAGAGGCAAAGAATGGTTGGATCAACATCGGTTTTGCTTCCCTCGCATTGGGCGACTGGAAGCGCGGATGGGCGGGCTACCACAAGGCTTTGGGCGGCAAGTTCCGGCAGCCGGTGTGCTACGGCGACGAACCGGAATGGGATGGAAAGCCGGTTGATTGTCTGGTCGTGACCGGCGAGCAGGGCATCGGCGACGAGGTGAACTTCGCGCAGATGATCCGCGATGCGGCGAAGGATTGCGGGTCGGTGGTCTATGACTGCCACCCGAGGCTTGTCGGGTTGTTCCGTCGGTCGTTTGAAGATGTTCCGAATGTGCATGTGTACGGCACTCGGAAAGAGCAGGCAGTCCCGTGGCTGGCCGATCACAAGCCGTCGGCGCATATCTCGTTGGCTGACCTGGGGATGTTCTACCGGCAGTCGGACGAGAGTTTCCCGAGGCAGGCGTATATCAAGGCTGACCCCGAGCGGGTGCTTCAGTGGCGGGCGCTCTTTGACTCGTGGGGGAAGCCGGTGATCGGCATTGCGTGGTCGGGTGGGAACTTCCTCACGCAGTCTGTGATCCGCAACGTAACGGCGAAGTCGTTCAAGCCGCTGATTGACGCGGTGGATGCGGTGTTCGTGTCGCTTGAGTACAAAGACCCGAGCGCCGAAATCAGGGCTTCCGGCCTGCCGATCAAGTGGTTCGAGCGGGCGACGATGCCGAAGGATTACGACGAGACGGCGGGCCTTGTCGGGGCTTGCGACGTGATCGTTGGGATTCATACTAGCGCGCTGCATCTGGCCGGTGCGATGGGCAAGCCGGTTCGCTGCCTGGTGCCGGACGTGCCTCAGTGGCGATACAACCGCGACGACATGCCGTGGTATCCCGATTTCAAGCTCTATCGCAAATGCGGGCTGCCGTGGGAGGCGGCGATTGCGAAGATCGCGCGTGAGGAATTCGCCGGGA
>CAYXEY010000679.1:0-3162 GCA_964464105.1 uncultured Planctomycetaceae bacterium | reverse complement strand
TCCATTCTGATGGGCAATGGCACCGGCGCACTGGCCAATGCTGTGGTTACGACGGCGGGCGAGCATACGGTGGCGACCGATCTCGGCGATCTGGATGGTGATGGCGATCTGGATTGGGTGCTGTCGAGTTTTTCCGATGGTCAATGGCGGGTCCACCTGAACAACGGGTCCGGCGGAATGACCTACCTGCAGACGTTTTTCGCGAATTCCAACTCGTCCTGCGCGACACTGGTAGATTTCGACAACGACCGCGACCTCGACATCATTTTGACCGACGAAATTGCAGACGTGGTCACATTGCAAAAGCAGGTCGGTCCGATTTCGCCGGGCGACGTGAATTGTGACGGACGCAGAAATGGACGCGATGTATCGGCGTTCGTCGTGGCCCTGCTGTCGCCGGGAAGTTATCCGGCGAAGTATCCGCATTGCCTCTTGAGCAACGCCGATGTGGACCTGAACGCGGCTATCAACACCGCGGATATCCCCGTGCTGGTCGCACAGTTGATTGCGGATTAGCGACGCGACCGAAATTCATGATCAGATCAGCATCGCGTCGATCAAGCCGCGAACATCGGTGTCTCGGATTGGATTTACGTCTTCGTCGGACAGCCGTTGACTGGCGATGCAGACGCCAAGTTGGTCCGGCGATGTTGCGGGCGCTCCGTGGCTTCCTCTCACCAGGCTGGCGTTGAGCGGAATGCTCCTGGTGGCCATGTCGACGAACAGCTCGACGGGGTCGTATCCCGGCTTGGCGTGGATATCGACTGTGCGAGCGAAAGGCGGCGCCTTCGCATCGTCGTGCCACCAGTAATACGCCAGCCAGGTGTCGGGCTTGCAGACCAGCACGACTTCGCCGCTGCGCGGGTGGTTCACGCCGAGTTTCTCGCGGGCATCACCCATCATTGCGTCGGCAATGCCCGGCAGGCCTTCGAAGAGGCCGCACGCGGCGTCGATGTCGGAGCGATCCTTCACATAGACGTGCGCGAACTGGTGATCGACCACGGCAAAGGCCGCGCTCTTCGCGAGATTCAAATACTCCCTGCCATCGCGTTCTTCGACGATCGCCAGCCCCGCATCCCGCAACACGCGATTGGGATAGATGACGCGCGATACGTCGGTCAGGGCGTACTCGCTCACGATGAGGTAATCTGCTTCAACGCCGAGTGCGTTCATGCCGTCGAACAATCGTCCAACCTGCACGTCGGCCTCGGCGCAGGCGGCGACATGCTGCGCACTGTTCGGTCCAAATCGTTGCGCTGCGTAATCCAGGTGTGGCACGTAAACGTAGTTGAATCGCGGACGCTCGCGTTGCACCAGCCAGAGCGCGCCGTTGATGATCCATTCGGTTGACTTGATGTTGACCATCGGTCCCCAGTAGTTCATCAGCGGAAAGTGACCCATGTCATTCAGCAGCTGCTGATAAAGACCGTCGGGCTTGGAGTAGCACCACAGGTCCATTCGCCCGTCGGCGTGGTGGATCGGCTCGGGCGTGACGATGAAATCGGCCGCGGCGTCGCGGATGTTCTGGGTCATCCATGCGGCCGAGGTGATGCCGCGCTTCTTGAGGTCATCCCAAAGCTGCGGGCCTTCGACGATGCCGTTGCGTCCGACCCACATCTCCACTTCGCCACGATCGCGATGGTAGAAGCCATTGCCGATGATGCCATGCGATGCCGGTCCGCGACCGGTCAGCATGTTGGCCTGCACACTGGAAGTGACACAGGGGAACGAGGTCACGAGCTCGCGGGCACTGCCGCGCTTCGCCAGGGCGTCGAGCCGCGGCATGTGGGCCAGATCACGCCGGCGCAGGCCGGGCATGGAGACGAACATCATGTGTGCGTTGTAGGTGGGCATGGAGCGCATGATAAGAGAGGTATGTGGAGCCGCCCAATGGGCGGTTTGAGATAGGACTCGTGTATTGAGTCGCCGAGGCCTTGCGGACCGGCCATTGGCCGGTTCCACAATTTCGCGTCGACACGCTCAGAATTCATGCCGCTACAGTTTCGACAAGAAGTCGTATGACCTCTTTGCGGCGTTTACTGCGTCGTGGCCGTGGCGGGACAACTCAACATACACGCCGCCGCTGTAACTGATTTCGCGCAAGGCCGCGAAGATCGGCGGAAAGACCATTTCGCCTTCGTCAAACATCAAATGCTCATGCACGCCCACGCGCATATCCTCGATGTGAATGTTCCAAAGGTCGCGCTGAAACTGGCGAACCCGTTCTTCGGGCGTTCCATCGCTCAGACAATGTACGTGACCGACGTCGAGCGTGAGTCCCAGGCGCGGGTTGGCGATCCAGTCGCGCAGGGCGCGATACTGATTCATGTTCTCGATGAACATGCCGGGCTCAGGCTCGAATGCGATCTTCACGCCGCGTGAATGTGCCAGATCGCAGACCGAATGCACCGCGGCGATCAGCCTGGCCTGGGCCTCCGGTTCGGGGAGGCTCTCCGGCTTCGCGCCCGACCAGATGCTGACGACGTCGGCCCCGAGGTCGCGGGTGACGTTCATCGCAAGTTTGAGAAACTCCAGCCGCGTTTGCACGGCCGCGTCATCTTCATCCATCAGCGTCGGCTGGTGCTTGCGCCGCGGATCAAGCAGAAACCGCGCGCCAGTTTCCACGACACAGTCCATCTCATGCCGATTGAGCCGCGCCCAGATTTGCTCGACGCGCGTCGCCAGGTTCGGCTCGAACGGATTGAGATGGTGCTGATCAAGCGTGATGCCGACCGACTGGAAGCCGATCTCGGCAAGGATGTCGATGGCGTCCTCCAGCCGATGATGCGGGAAGCCGCTGGTGTTGTAGCCGAGGCGAAAGGACATCGACAGGCGTCCATTTCAAGTCGAGTAGAGCCGGCGTCCGATGACGATCGGCGGAATAAGCAGCGCAAGCATGATCGCGGCCGCCGGCCATCCACCGATAGCGCAGGCGATTACCGCGTCGAATGCGATGATACCGAGGATGAAGGTCTTCATGGCATGCTGCACGAGCAGCGCCTCGGGCCGTTTCCATGCCCGCCAGGCGGCGCGTCCGGTCTGAATGGCCAATGCGAGCCAGACGACCAGCGTGAGCGGATCGTTTGACGGGTTCCATGTGGTGACGAAGCCGAGGATCAACAGACCGGTCACGATGCCGATGCCGCCGAGGGCCAGCCGTCG
>CAYXEY010000678.1:0-3164 GCA_964464105.1 uncultured Planctomycetaceae bacterium | reverse complement strand
GGATCGAAAGCGAAGTCCCGGAGTTGCGTGCAGGATTGCGTTGCATCTATGACCATTACCCCGTTTCGATCGATGGCGGCCGATACGACTACGATCTGCAGATTCGGCCTGCCTCGTGGTTGCGGCGCTGGTTCAGGCGAAATGCGGTCTTTGCGCTTTCCGGACAGGCGCCTTTTCTGCCCATGGCCGCTGAACATGCACATGCCCTTTTCGAGTGGGGGCTGAACTGGACCATCGGCAGTTCGGTGCATCAGTATCTGGTGCTGCATTCCGCCGTCGTGGAGAATAACGGCAAAGGCATCCTGCTTGCGGCGACATCGGGGAGCGGCAAGAGCACCTTGGCCGCCGAATTGGCCATGCGCGGTTGGCGGTTGTTCTCAGATGAACTGGCATTGATCGATGGCCCCAAGTCAACACTGGTGCCGCTTCCGCGCCCTGTCAGTCTCAAGAACCAGTCCATCGAACTCATCCGGCAACGGCATCCGCGAGCGGTATTCGGGCCGCTTGCCCGTGATACCCACAAGGGCACCATTGCGCATCTGAGGGTGCCGGATAAATCGGTTGATCGTGCTGCAGAAACAGTTCGTCCGGGATTGATCGTCTTTCCGAAGTGGTCTGCAGATGCGGATTTGCAGGTAATCCCGGTGGGGCAGGGGCAAGCGGCCATGCGTCTGATCGATCAGTCATTCAACTATCCGCTCCTGGGGCAACTGGGTTTCGAACGGCTGGCCGACCTGGTTCAGGCTGCCGAGGCCTGGGAGATCACCTATGCGTCGCTTGACGAGGCGGTCGATGCACTTGAGGACTTGGTTGCCGATGATGTCTGATCGGTCCCCGCTTTTAAATTTCCTGGCGGATCGTCGATCGGCCGATCATCTCGATCCGCAAGGATGGAGTCTGCTGTTTGCCGAAGCCCGTGCTTGCAGTTTGTCCGCGCGGCTGGCGACAACGCTAGCCAAGGCTCCTCCCGCCTCGATGCCGGCTGCGTTCCACGCCCATCTGCTGGCGGCGCAGCGACAATGGCAGGCGCTCGCCGACGATGCGATTCGCGAACTGCGCTTGATTGCCGAAGCACTCCATTCGGTTGGCACCAGAGTCGTTCTCCTGAAGGGGGCGGCCTACGTGGCTGCTGATTTACCATCGGCACAGGGGCGGATTTTTTCCGATATCGACGTTTTGGTCGACAAGGAGTTTCTGCCCAAAGCGGAGAGCAACCTGATGCTGGCGGGATGGGTTGCCCGTCATATGTCTGCTTATGACCATCGTTATTATCGCGAGTGGTCGCATGAAATTCCGCCGATGATGCATCTGCAGCGTGGTACCGTCATTGATCTGCACCACTCGCTGGTCATGCCGACCTGCAAGATTCGTGTCGACGTCAAATCGATGATCGACGACATCGTACCCATTCCCGGAGAGGGCAACTGGTTCCGCCTCAAGGATGAGGATCTGGTATTGCATGCGGCGAGTCACTTGCTGTTGAACTCGGAATTCGACCGCGGTTTACGCGATCTCTGGGATATCGATCTCCTGATGCGCTATTTCAGTGCCGACATGCCGGATTTTGGCGAGGCTGTATTGCACCGTGCCGAACGTGTCGGTCTTGGCCGGATCGTTCGTCAGGCATTCACTTTGTGTGCCCGGTTATTTCGCACACCCCTGCCGCAACGGGCGCTGAATGAGCGGGGCCCTGTCATGAAACTGCTGGGGGCCGCCATCGACACACGCCACCCGGATACCCGTTCGTCCTGGCAGGCTTTGGCGGATCAGTTGCTGCTATACCGCGAGTTGAATTTGCGGCTGTCGCCGGCTTTGCTGGCGAGGCATCTTTGGCATAAAGCGACAACTGCATTCCACTCCGAATCCCAGCGGAGAGCGGTTTAGCGTTTGGCCTGTGCCAATAATTCAGCCAAATGCTTCGCCGGAATCGCATAGCTGATGCCCGACGGCTTTTCCAGCACGGCTTCTTTGCTCGCTTTGACGAACACCATGTTGATAACGCCGATGACTTCGCCGGTTGCGGCGTCGTAGAGCGGCCCGCCACTGTTGCCGGGATAGGCGGTGGCATCGAGCTGGAAGACGGGAAAGGCACCTTGGCGCCGGCGCTGGATGGACTGGTCACGCAGTTCGCCGGCATTGCCGCCGGGCTGGGCGATGGGGGTGATCGCGGCGACGATGCCGCGGTGGGTGACGGGAGCAAAGCCGAGTACGCCGCCGATCGGGAAGCCGGTGAAGGCAACCGGCTGGCCTTCGCGGACCGTACCGGAATCGCGCAAGGGCAGGGCCGGCAGCGCTGGGCCGTCGATACGCAGTAGCGCCAAGTCATGGTCGGTGTCTCGTATCAGCAGGCGGGCGGTGCGTGGGAGCAGGCGCTCGCCGGCGCGTATCAGTACGGCAAGCTCGGCTTGCGCGTCCTCGCCGGTCAGTTCCGGCACCACATGGGCGTTGGTGGCGATCAGGGTGCCATCGCCGACGGCAAAGCCGGTGCCGCGCATCATGAACGGCGGGCTGCGCAGTTTGGCGTGGGTGCCAACGACGACGATGGCGGGCTTGATGCGTTCGATGGTGTCGGCCAGTTCGGCGGCTGGCGAAAAAGTCGGCGCCAGCAGGACGGCGAGGCAAAGGAGCAGGCGGCGAATGATCGGCCTCACGATTGCACCCGTGACTTCTTGCGCAGAATCCGGTCGAGTTCGGGTGACGGTGGAGTCACAGAAGCGTCGAAGGGGTGTTCCTCGCGCGGGAAGCGTTCGAGAATGCGCCGCACGTAGCCGCGCGTCTCGGCATAAGGGGGTATGCCGCGGTAGCGATTGACGGCGCCTTCGCCGGCGTTGTAGGCGGCGGCCGCCAGGGCGACGTCGCCCCGGAAATAGGCCAGCAACCAGCGCAGGTAGGTGAGGCCACCGCGCACGTTCTGCTCCGGATCGAAGGGCTTGCGCACATTGAAGCGCGCGGCCGTGTCCGGGATCAGTTGCATCAGTCCCTGAGCATTCTTGTTCGACACGGCATCCGGATTCAGGTTGGATTCGGTGTGCGCGATCGCCAGGGCCAGTCGCGGTTCGATGCCGTATTCGGGGGCGAGACGCAGTACCAGTCCGGCCAGTTGACGCTGGCGCTCGGATGCGAAGATGAAGTCGTCGAGCGGATCGTACGTGGCAACCGTGGAA
>CAYXEY010000677.1:0-3169 GCA_964464105.1 uncultured Planctomycetaceae bacterium | reverse complement strand
GAGCCGCTTTCGTTTTCACTGGCCGACAATGAGTTCCTGATGCAGCGCATGCTGGTGAACCAGCGCACCTGGGCCGAGGCGGCGTACAGCGGCATCCCTGTGCTGAGCTGGCACCATGTCGTGCTGGGTGATCCGCTCGGACGATTTGCGGCGATTTTGAATGATCCCGGTCTGCCCAAGGGCGACATGGATGGCAGCGGGGCGGTCAACGGCCGCGATATTCACTGGTTCGTGCGCGTCATGACCCAGGGCATCGCTGAGTATCGCTCGGCATTTCCGACGCTCGATCCAATCGCCCGCGGCGATTTCAACAACGACCTCGTCGTCGATGCACAGGACATGCCGGCGTTCATCGCGGCGATGGTGCCGTGACGATGTGATTGTGGGCCTCCACGCCAACCCCGATGACCCCAACCAACCGGCGGACCAGAGCTCCGCACGCTACCTCATCGCAAGGCTGCCTTGCCGAATAGCCGGCGGGTCAGCGCGATCTGGCCCGCATGAAATGCCTCGTGCATCGCGGCCATCCCGACGGCTTCGCCGCGGCGGGCGAACATGGGATGCGGATCGCCATACGCCGGCAATTCCAGATCGGATGCAGTCATTTGACTAATTCTCGCCAGGCAATCCGCCTGAATGCCGTCGAACATGCGTCGTATTTCCGGAATGGACGGATATGCGGTCGGGTCGGCCACCGGCTTGGACCCACGTCCGAACTGCTTGGTGAACGACTCCGGCACGGCCTCGGCGAGCGGGATGTTGAAGCAGCGGTTGTGGATCAGCACGGCCTGCGACGCAGCGAGGTGTCCGACCTGCCAGGCGGTGTGCTGCACGTCCGGGGCGGGGGACTCAAACCACCGCGATTCCTCAATGTCGGCGAGCAGGCTGGTCGTCCAGCGGCGTGCCGCCACGAGGCGTTCGATGAGCAAATCAAGGGTGGTCATGGTCGTCTCCCAACATGGCGGCCCGCTTTTCGGACACCGCCCTACGGAGTACATTCACGGATCGGCGGCGGGTTGTAAATACGATGCCTTCGGCCGCCAACTGAATGGAGCAATTCGTGGACACCATCCTCGATCGATTCGTTCGATACGCGAAGATTGATACCCAGGCGAACGAGCACAGCACAACCTACCCCAGTACCGAAAAACAGAAGGACCTTTCGCGGCTGCTGCTGGAGGAGTGCAAGGCGCTGAAGCTGACCGATGTGTCGATGGACGAATGGGGTATCGTGCTGGCCACCATTCCCGGCAATGTACCCGCCCCGACGACTGCGTGGGTGGCGCACGTAGACACTTCGCCCGAATATAGCGGCACGAACGTCAAGCCGCTCATTCACCGCAACTATGCCGGCGGCGATATTCCGCTACCCGGCGACACTTCGAAAGTGATTCGCGTCGCCGAGAACCCCGACCTCAAGAAGCTCATCGGCGGCACGATTGTGACATCAGATGGCTCGACGCTGCTCGGGGCGGACGACAAGGCCGGCATCGCGGCGATCATGACCGCCGCCGCCCATCTAATGGCCCATCCGGAAATCAAGCATGGGCCGATCAAGCTGTGCTTCACTTGCGATGAGGAAATCGGCCACGGCGTCGACAAGCTCGACCTCAAGAAGCTCGGCGCGATCTGCGCCTACACCCTCGACGGCGATGGGCAGGGAGCCGTGGACTCCGAAACGTTCTCAGCGGACCTCGCGGTGGTCACCGTGAACGGCATTAACACCCATCCCTCGGTCGGCAAGGATGCAATGGTGAACGCGGTGCGCATCCTTGGGACATTCATCGCGAAGCTTCCCTGGAATCACCTCAGCCCCGAATCGACCAGCGAGCGGGAAGGATTTTTACACCCGTATCAAATTGAGGGCGGCGTGGCGAAGGCGTCGGTTCGGATCATTTTGCGGGATTTCGAGACCGCGAGGCTGGTCGATCACGCGAAACTCCTGGAGGACATCGCGCTGGAGTTGGGAAGGGCCCATCCCAGGGCGAGAATTGAGGTCAAAGTATCGCAGCAATATCGCAACATGCGCGATGGACTGTCCAAAGAGCCGCGGGCTTTGGCCAAGGCGCTGGAAGCGACCCGGGCCGCCGGCATCGAGCCGCGGCAGACAATCATTCGCGGCGGCACCGACGGCTCGCGCCTGACCGAACTGGGCCTGCCGACGCCGAACCTCTCGACCGGCGAGCACAACCCGCACAGCCCGCTGGAATGGACGAGCGTCGAAGAGATGCAGAACGCGGCGGATGTGCTGGTCAAGCTGGCGGAGGCGTGGGGACGGGAGAGGGCGTAGGGTCGCCTAGTCACTTTTGTCGCGATTGAGCGCTTCGATCAGGCGACCATTACGGCCAAGAGCAGCATCTCCGAATCGAACCAGACTCTCATTTGGCTGAGCACTCGGACGAGTGGCGAGCACCAATTCCATGCAGTCTCGCTCTCTCCCTGGTCCCAACCATGTGGCCAAGCAAATCAGAGCAGCGGCCGACGATCGACCAACCCCGGCGAGACAATGGCATAACAATGATCCTTCCACTCCGGCGATTTGATTTGCGAACGCGACGATCTGCTGAGCGTGATTGAATGACGGCGGTGACATCCTGAGTCCGATTCCCTCGGCTTCGCGCAGCTGAATCCGGAATAGGGCGAGCGTGATGGGATCATGTGATTCGGGCGCGGCGCAGTCATCAAATGACAGCGTCAGTCGGTGCGGCACCTGTGGAGCATCCACGGCGAATTCACGAAAACCGTGGATGGCGATCAAAGCCTGGACCGAATCGCCGTCTGTCGAGGATAACAGCCCGGCGGCCTCGGAATAGCCCAGAATCAGCACGTTCGGATGGCGCGACATTTGCAAATTGTAGTCGTTTCTGGGGGTTGCCCAACCCGGATGGGTCATCGCCGCGGATATGAAATTGCCTTACATTTCCCGTGGATTCCGTTGCGGATTCCCGATACGCTTACCGCGTAATAGGTGGATGGCCGGCCCATCCAGGTCCAAGAAGGTCGATGGAGCCCGAGTCATTCATCAAGCACTAACCGACGCGATCGCTCCCGCACAAGCGCAGGCGCCGGCCCGTCCCCATGCCATATCGCGACTGGCCCTCTGGTACGAACTGCACCCCTCGCCGCGGCTTATCATGACAGCCGTTGTGCTGGCCCTCTACCTGCCCAC
>CAYXEY010000676.1:0-3198 GCA_964464105.1 uncultured Planctomycetaceae bacterium | reverse complement strand
ACCCTCATCGGTCTCGGTGTCGCCGTCGCCTATGTTTATAGCCTTTTAGCAGTAATTGTTCCGACCATTTTCCCTGCGTCCTTTCGCATGGAGTCAGGGGCCGTTGCCGACTACTTTGAAGCGGCGGCGGTGATTGTCACACTGGTATTGTTGGGACAGGTTATGGAACTGCGTGCCCGAAGCCAAACCAGCAGTGCTATTCGCGCGCTTCTGGACCTAGCGCCAAAAACGGCCAGACGTGTCAACGCAGCTGGCTCCGATGAAGATATTTCGTTAGATCTGGTCCAGACGGGAGACCGACTGCGCGTGCGACCCGGCGAAAAAGTGCCGGTCGACGGGGTACTAGTAGAGGGAAATAGCTCAGTTGATGAATCGATGGTCACTGGGGAACCGATTCCAGTGGCTAAGTCGACCGGGGATCGGGTGATCGGTGCGACCATCAACGGCACTGGGGCTTTTGTCATGCTCGCCGAAAAGGTGGGTGCGGATACGCTCCTATCCCGCATAGTTCAGATGGTGTCGGAAGCACAACGGAGCCGAGCACCGATTCAGGGGCTTGCCGACAAAGTCTCCGCCTACTTTGTGCCCGCCGTTGTACTCATAGCAGTCGGCACCTTTGTTGTTTGGTCACTTGTTGGGCCGGAGCCTAGGCTTGCCCACGCTCTGATAAATGCGGTGGCTGTGCTCATCATTGCATGCCCGTGTGCTCTTGGCTTGGCTACACCTATGTCAATCATGGTGGCCTCCGGGAAGGGAGCGTTGGTTGGCGTGTTGTTTAGAAACGCCGAGGCAATTGAAACGTTGCGCAAAGTCGACACACTCGTGGTCGACAAGACCGGCACATTGACGCAAGGGAAACCGCGTCTCGTGACAGTATATGCCGTGCCGGGACGGACGGAAGAACAAGTTTTGTCCTTTGCGGCAGGACTCGAGAAAAGTAGCGAGCATCCATTGGCCGCCGCAATACTCGCCGGGGCAATTGAGCGGAAGATCGCTCCCGTTGATATCAAGTCATTCCGCTCAATAACCGGCAAGGGATTGGCCGGCGAGACCAACGGCTCTACTGTCGCGATTGGCAATGCTCAATTACTTGCTGATCTCGGCATCGTACTTGGTGATTTGGCTCGCATGGTCGAGGAGCGGCAAGCTGACGGACAGACCGTGATGTTGGTCTCGGTCGGCAAAGAAGTAGTGGGATTCTTGGGAGTTGCCGATCCGATCAAGGAGACCACTGCTGAGGCGATCAGGCAATTACATGCCGATGGAATCAGCGTTATCATGTTAACCGGTGACAATCGTAAGACGGCCCAGGCTGTTGCGACAAAATTGGGCATCGATGAAATAATCGCTGAAGTGCTTCCAGATCAAAAAGCCAATGTCATCAAGTCCTATCAAGACAAGGGGCGATTTGTGACTATGGCCGGGGACGGCATTAACGATGCTCCGGCACTTGCCCAAGCGCAGGTGGGTATCGCCATGGGTACTGGAACCGACGTGGCAATGCAGAGCGCGGGCGTGACCCTGGTCAAAGGGGATCTGTTGGGTATCGTGAGAGCCCGGACCCTGAGCAGCGGAACGATGCGAAATATTAAGCAGAACCTATTTTTCGCATTCATCTATAACACTCTGGGCGTGCCCATTGCGGCCGGGGTCCTTTACCCCGTTTTCGGTATCCTATTAAGTCCCATGATAGCGGCCGCCGCCATGAGTTTCAGCTCGGTGTCGGTTATTTGGAATTCACTTAGGCTCAGAAGTCTCGATTTGTAGTTAGTTCAAATCGCTTTTTGGAACTAGCTTGAAAAGACACCGGCTGCGCAATGCAACCGGTGCTTTGTGTTCAGACTATTGCGATTATGGCCTCGCTACGTTCTAGTGGTGATCATCCTCCTTTGAGCTTTTCTCAGCTTCCTTTACCTCCAAGTTCATGCCGCATTTTGAGCACTTGCCTGGCTTGTCGCTGGTTACGTCCGGATGCATTGGGCATACATACATCGCTTTCGATCCTTCCATTGCACCTTGCGTCGGCTTGATATCTTTGGCTGGGTAGAGAGCTTCGATTGCTTTGAGCTCGGCATCCAGTTTAACAATCAAAGTTGCGACTTTAGCGGAGTCACCGCCATCTCCAGCTTCGTCCAGCAACTTGGCCAGGCTGCCGACACGGGTTATGGATTTGTTGAGAGAGGTTTTCTTCTCTACGGTTAATCCACTTTCCTTTGTCGCCAGGGCTGCGACGAGGTCACGGACAGCGAATGCGTGGTGGTGAACATCTCCAAGCCTCCTGGCCCCCAGCGCTTCGTGGAGTTCCGATTGGTGCTCAGTAACAGCGCCCCAGATAGCAGGAAGTGTCTTAGGGATCACGAGCTTTTCGGCCTTCTCCCCGTGTTTGCTTTCGCCGTGACCCGGTTCCTCACCGGAAAACGCCATTCCAGTATTGAGGCCCCAGACTAGGAGGGCCACCGTCAAGGCCCTTACGAGAATGGATCTTCTGTTTTTCATCGTAAATTCTCCTTATGTAAAGTGCATGGTTGTGATAGTTACTATTGTACACACGGGCATGTCAGATCATTCCAATTCCTCCTTCGACGTGTGGGCCAAATAGCGCTCAGCCGCTTTCCGACCATAACGATAAAAAACTGCCGGCGTGACGATCATATCCAACAAGGTGGAACTCAGCAAGCCACCCAGAATGACTGTCGCGACCGGGTAGAGGATTTCCTTCCCAGGTTCGCCCTTCGCAAGAACAAGCGGGACGAGGGCCAGACCCGCTGTCAATGCCGTCATTAGGACAGGCACTAGTCGCTCAAGAGAGCCCCGAATGACCATTTCCTTTGAAAAAGATTCTCCCTCCTCTTTGAGCAGGTGAAGGTAGTGTGAGATCATCATGATAGTATTTCGCGAGGCAATTCCTGTCAGGGTGATAAAGCCGACCAGCGTGGCTACCGAGAATACGCCGCCGGTCAGGAAGACTGCCGCGACGCTGCCGATCATCGCCAGAGGTATATTGATCAGAATCTGGCTCACAATCATCATTGACTTAAAGTGCGAGTACAGAACAAGGATCATCCCAGCCAGGGAAAGTAGTGCAAGTAGCGAAATCTGGCGTGTGGCGGCCTGCTGACTCTCAAACTGACCCCCGTACGTCACAAAGTACCCGGTTGGAAGCATGACTTCGCTGCCGATTTTCTGCTGCATTTCAGC
>CAYXEY010000675.1:0-3202 GCA_964464105.1 uncultured Planctomycetaceae bacterium | reverse complement strand
TCAGAGCCGCCGGCCTACGAGTCGCATCAAAACGCGCCTTCTCCGAAAAAGGCCGGACCGCTTTCCGGCGGCGCCGGCGCCGTGCTGGCCATCGTGCTGCTCTCCGGTGCCGGCTACCTGTTTTACAACAATTTCTGGAAGGCTAATGCTGACGAGGCGGTCGACACACTGCGCTGGTTCAAGTGCACCACGGACGACAACGTCTTCAGCTACGCCCTGAAAAAAGGCGACAAACCGCCGATCGCCTGCCCGGCCTGTAAAAAGACAACCGGCTATCCTGCCGAGACCTGCTACTGGACGCGCGACGGCGGCACCAAGGACAAGCCGACTTACGTCATTCTGAACAAACATCTCGGCAAGGAAGGCGACACGATCTGTCCTGACTGTGGTCGCGTGGTGGTGGGGCACAACCCCGATCCTCGCAAATCGCGGCCGGGTCCCGGCATGGAGCCCACCTCTTCGGCTCCTGCATCGCCGTCGACGGAGCGAGATCGTTAACGATTCAGTGGCCCACTCGCCGTGGTCGTTGTCTTCGGCCGAAATTCACAGACTCAACCTCCGCCCGATTCCCATAAGTCTTGGCCTGTGCACGATCTAGCAGTGCCCGCGGACGCGGTTTGCCTAACCCGATCTTCATGCGACTTGGGCGCGGATTTAGGCTCGAAATGCTTCAAAACGGGGTGCCGTTGCCGTATAATCATTGACGTTGCGAGGGCTGGAGGGCCGAGTCGCACGTCAGGCGGAAAGCCGCGAGCCGTTTCCGCCGCGCAAGGGATCGCCCGACGCTATTCCAGATAGTCCGACCTTGCTGGGGCGTGTCACAACGCGAGCGAACATGCAGCGCGCCGAAGTAGCGCGCGGCATGGAAACGGGGGAACCGGGGGAAAACTCAGCGCGCGGCGACAAGCGTCGTGCAGTCTCAAGAGAGATCAAAAAACGTAAGGGTGAAAACAAGTAGGCGGGGACGATCGGCGTCGCGCGTGGCGCGGACGCAAAGGCGGTTGTTCCAATCAATCAGGAGGATTTGTCGTGAATAGAGGTCAAATGGGTTGTTGTCGAATTGCGATGCTTTGCGCTGCGATCGCGGTTTTTGCCGGCATTGATCGCGCACAGGCGGCGGGCGGCTGCTGCACGAATTACAACGGATCAGGCACCTGCACCGTGGCGGCCGATCAGGCCACCTGCACGGGTGGCGGCGGCATCTACAAGGGCGAGGGGACGGATTGCAATGATTCGCCAGCCTGTCCGGTGGTTGTCTTTAATGAAATCAGAATTGACGGTCAAACAGCGACCGGCGACAACAGCGAGTACGTTGAACTAGCTGGGCCACCGGGTCTGGGGCTTAGCGGCTTGTCGATTATCGTTATCGGAGATGACACCCCGGCAGCTGCAAGCGGTGTCGTGGAGCGAGCCGTAAGTCTCAACAATCAATCAATTCCAGCAGACGGACATTTCTTAGTCGGGACTGGGACGTTCGCAATGTCGGGAGGTCCGCCAGACCTTGTTGCACAACCCGGTGCGAACTGGTTGGAGAATAGCGACAACCTGACCTTTGTCCTTGTGACCGGATCGACAGCAACCTTATTGCAAGATCTTGACACGCTCCCGACGCAAGCTGGTGATTGCACGCTCGACACCATTCCCTGGGTCGCAGTTGTAGATCGCGTCGTCTTTCTGGAATTCCCTAACCCGCCGGCTGGAGCCGGGAATGAGTGTCATTATGGATCGGGAGCTGAATTAGTTGGACCCGATGGGGCGTTTGTTCCGGGGCATATCTATCGCTGTCCAGACTCGACTGGTCCATGGAAGATTGGCGTGTTTGACGAAACAACACTCGGAGCCAACGATTCGCCAGGAGCCTCAAACGCTTGTGTCGGCGCCTGCTGTTCGGGCGAGACTTGTGCGATTCGAACACAGAGCATTTGTCAGTTCAGCGGCGGAACCTACATCGGCGACAACATCGCGTGTACGAACCCGAATCCCTGCCTCCCGCAGGATTCGCGAGCCTGCTGTTTTGGCGACGGCACCTGCCAGAACCTGACCGTGGCCGATTGCGGCACGGCCGGGGGAACCACACAGGGTATCGGCACCGCCTGCTCGCCCAGCCCGAGCGGCCTGCGCTGCTGCACCAACGCCAATGACATGCGCGGACTTGGTGTTCCACAGACCATCACGGCGACCTGTGAACTCGTGGTCTCAAACCTCGAGGACACCGACAACACGCCGACCGAATTGGCCGTTCAGGCCCAGGATACGACCGGTGACGGCAGCCCGCCGGCCGGCGTGAATCGCGGAATCACCATCCTGGGTGATCCGACGACCCTGGGGAACCTCTTGACTGGCGTGACGACCGGCTCACGAATCGTTTTGCGAAATGTCACGCTTAACGAGCAGGCCCAGAACCTTCAAATCGCGGTCGACGCAAACACGACCATCGCGTTGAACGGCGTGACCACGCCTCCGGCGCCGATTGTGGTGTCGGTGGCCGATGCAGCGGCCGAGCAAATCGAGAGCTGCATGGTTCGGATGAACTGTGTGCAGTTCCTGACAGTGCCTTCTCCTAACTTCGCGGGAGAGACCAACTACACCGTGACCGATGGATCTTCGACCATCGTCGTTCGCGTTCCGACGACCTCGACCCCGATCATCGGGACTCCGATTCCGACGGGATCGTGCGATCTGATCGGTGTGGCCAATGAGTTTGCCGGTACCAGCCAGGTGATGCTGCGTGTCGCGGCCGACGTCGTTGCCGCTGGGGCGTGCCCCGGCGCTGAGGCCTGCTGCTTTGGCGATGGTTCATGCCTGACGCTCTTCTCCAACGTGTGCGCGGCGCGGGGCGGCGTCAGTCAGGGATCAGGCCAGCCGTGCGGCGTCATTCCGTGCGTGGCCACCACCGGCGCCTGCTGCGATGAAGGTATCTGCACCGCCGGCCAGACGGTGGCCCAGTGCAACACCGCCGGCGGCACCTACCTCGGCGACGGTTCGACCTGCATCGCGCCGACCTGCGGCAATCCGCTGGCCGTGCGACTCAATGAGATTCGCATTGACCAGACTGGAACCGACAACGATGAGTATTTCGAACTCTACGGCGCGGCCAATACCCCGCTGGGCACACTGACCTACATCGTGCTCGGTGACACCGGTGGCGACGACAGCGGCGTGATCGAACAGATCATCCCGCTCGGCGGCACGGTCATTGGCG
>CAYXEY010000674.1:1778-3229 GCA_964464105.1 uncultured Planctomycetaceae bacterium | reverse complement strand
CGGCCGATTCACGGTCGCGCCCGGGCAGGCATTGATGTCGCTGTATGCGGCCAGGGTCGGTGCGACGTTGTTGATCGACTGGTTGAAGGAACACGTATTCGACAGGCTCGTGTTGTCGGTCACGGTGACGACGACAGGGTAGGTGCCATTGTCCGCGTAGAAATGGCTTCCCGAGAAGGTGTTTGCAATCTGGTTCACCGTCAGCGATTCCGGGCTGGAGCCATCGCCCCAGTTCACGGTGGCCGTGTGTGTATCGGCGGGCGCATCGTTGATCGTTCCAGTCAGATTAACCGCCGCACCTTCGGTTGACGGATTGACCGTCGAACTCGTCGAACACGTGGGCGGCTGGTTCGAAAGCGGCGGTTCGCATGTCGTCGTGACCGTGCGAACGATCAGCGACCACGCACGGATGTTGCCCGAATCCTGGGCAATGGCATCCGAGGCGAAGAGCGTCCAGACGCCGTTGGGGTTCTGCCCGTCAAACGCGGAGAGCGAATTAGCCGGCGTAAACGTCGCGGAGTAGGGATTGCCCGCGGCAGTAATGGATTGAATCGGATTGACCCCTTCGTCATCGAGGGTGGTGTTGCAGAAGTTGTTGCCGCCGTTGGCATCGCCGCCCGGTCGGTTCATTAACGTGACGACCGTGCCCGCGGGGCTGCGCAGCGTGATGACCAAATCGCTGACCCAGGAATGGTCGAGGCCCACGGTCGTGGAACCGACGGTGGTGTTGCACGTCGTGCCCGCGATTTTGAAATCAAGATCGGAGATGGTCCCGGTGAGGCCCGATAGCGTCATGAAGGCCGACGCGCCCGTTGGGGATGCGTCGGGTATCGGCACGGCAGCTCCCCCGTAGTTAATCGTCGTGGGACCGGACACAACCGAATTCCCTGCAGGCAGGCTGAACTCGTACAAGCCCGCGCCGAGGCTGGAGCTGATGTTCAGGCGAAGGTTGACCGGCGTGCCACAGACATGCGACGGCGAAACGTTGATGACGTACGGTGTGGTATTGGAGCCGGTCACGCCCGCTCCGAGATTGGGATAGCTCGCCGCCGCAGTCGTGACGGTGACGGTTGGCGTGAGCGAGGTCATGACCGCGGATACGCCCGTGGCCGCGCTGGCGCCGTTGTTTCTCAACGGAACCGTCACTTCGATGCTGGACTCGCCGGGATCGATCCGGGTGTTGCCGTTTCCATTTCCTGAAGTGTCGAGAATGGTGTTGGCCCCGGTGCCGGTGATCGAACTGGCGGTGGTGATCACGCCGGTGTTGACATTGAAGAAGTAGTTGTTGACCGCTCGCACCATGATGCGTCCGTTCGCGGTGGTGAGCGATGGAACGGTGATGTTCGCCGAGCCGTTATTGGCAACGGCGGAGGCCAGCGTCGTCGAAAAGTTCTGACCGCCATCGGTGGACAGCAAGATGTCCACGCTGGCGCAGTTGACGCCATTGGCGG
>CAYXEY010000674.1:0-1768 GCA_964464105.1 uncultured Planctomycetaceae bacterium | reverse complement strand
CGACGACACCCGCCTCGATCCGGGGATGATAGATACCGCCATTCGGCAGCGGCATTGGCGGCGGCACCGACGACACGTCGCCTCCGCCGATCCACGCCTTCGCCAGCTTGAACAGGTTCTCGCGATTGGCGGTCGTGCCGGCGACATTCCAGGTGACGGTCTGGGACGAACCGATCGGCCAGGTCGTAGCGGCCGTCTGGCTGGTCACGATGAAGGGACCGGCCGCGGAAGTGACGACCAAGGCGACGGTCGCATCATTGACCGCTCCGCCGTTGATTCGATTGTCCCGCACCGTGCATCGCCAGGTGTACGCCGCTCGACTGACGGCCGGACGCTTCTCCTGGTTGTCAGTGGTACCCGCAAGAACGGTAGACATCTGAGGCAACACGCGCGTGGGGCTGGTGAGCGCATTCTTCGATCGAACGAGCGGACTGGTCCCGTTGTCGGCCGCCGTCAGCGTCTGGGCCGCGCCCAGATCGCGTTCCTCCCAGCAATAGGTCAAGGCATCGCCATTGGCGTCCGACGCGGTTGCGGTCAGCGCAATCGGTGTACCGATTGGAATCGTGCGCGCTGCCGGTACGCTGATCGTCGGAATGCTGTTGCCGGTGCCGGTCGACGCGTAACAGGACGTACTTCCCAATCGCGTTATGATCTCGTCGAGCGAGCGCGAGTGGAAATAAGCATCGGAGTTGGGCTGCAGATTGTCTGTTCCGCAGATGCCCGCGTAGGCCATGATCGTGCTGCCCGATCCGATTTCATAGGCGTTTGACGCCGAGCGATTGCCGCCGCCGCAACTGCTCGTGGTGCTGTTGAAAGTGTGATTGGCCCCAAACTGGTGGCCCATTTCGTGAGCCACATAGTCGATCCAGAACGGATCGCCAGTCGGCGCGGGTTGTCCGGTGACGCCGCGGGCCTTCGACCCATTCACGCAGGTCACGCCGAGACCGGCAATGCCACCACCGCCGGTGGAAAAAACATGACCGATGTCATAATTGGCCGTCGTAATGACCGTGTCGCACTTGGTCTGGTTTTCGGTCAGCATGGTGGACCCATTGCCATTGGTATAGCCGTCAGTCGCTGAGTTCGTGAAAACCAGCAGGTTGTTGTTGGCCACCAGGATCAGCCGCACCGCGACTTCGGCCTCATAGACCCCGGTCACGCGGTTGACCGCCGTCACCACGGCGGCGAGTCCCAAGGGCACTGTTCCCCCATGAAAAGCGGTGTATTCCGCCGTCGCGGCGCAGGCCAGGCGGAAGGTCCGCAGGGTCGTGCCGTTCATCAGGGTTTGGATTTCAGGGGCGGGCAGCGAGTCGTCGGATGGATCGGGGCCGGCACCCATATCGTCGACGATGCACGACCATTCAGGGCGCATGCTGAGGTCGCGCTTGCGGTAGCTGGTGTAAAACTGCGAGCTGCCCCGGCAGAACGGATCGATGTACCAACTGCCCGAGGGCGTGCGCACCTGTGCGTGAAAGCCCTGCGGAGTGACATCGGCGCGAAGCGTAGCCCAGGCGTCCGTGACGCCGCGCCCGACGAATGTACGAATGTCTGGATAAGCGGCGGCAAGCGGCGGCTCCATGACCGGGGATTCGAACACCTCGAAGGTCTGAAGCATTCCATCCGGATCGGGCAGTTCGAGCATCAATGGGGGACGATTGGAGAACTCCAGCGGCGCGGCCAAAAGGACGTTGCGAATGGCCTGCATGTCGCCGACGAGGGCCTGTCCGCGCTGCGGCCGGATCCAGGGTTCGCGACTGATGACATCGTC
>CAYXEY010000673.1:0-3234 GCA_964464105.1 uncultured Planctomycetaceae bacterium | reverse complement strand
AAGAGTTCATATCCGATGCGCCGCGCTGCGACATTCATCGGGTTCAGCCGCAAAGCCCGGGCGATCTCCGCTCCGGCCGCATCGTTTTCACGATTCTCATAGTGATATTCCGCGAGCCGCGTGCGCAAATCGCTCTCCACGATGCGAGTGAGGCCCGACTCCTCCAGTTGTTTCTTGAGGTAGTCGCCGCGATCCTGCGCCGTCTGACGCGTGGCGATCTCCAGGTCCGTCATGCGGATGCGGGCCGCATCATCGGACTTATTAATACGCACGTAGGTTTTCAATGCGGCCAGGGCGGCATCCGTACGGCCCAATCGACTGAGAATGTCGAAACTCCAGTACGCCGCCTGGGCATTATCCGGCGAGGTCGACTGGGCGGCTTCGAGGATGGCCAGCACGCGCATCGAGGCCTTGCGCGGCTCGGTGCGTCCGAGGAGATGTCCGTGATGCCGGGCGAGGTCGACCATCCAATCGCCGATCGAATTGGGATTGATCGGCGGCAACTGCCCGATGGTTCGGTCGGCCCGCGGCGCCGCAGCCAGCGAGGGCGGCGTTGGTGCTGGTCGCGACTCAATCTTGACCGGCGCCACTGCCTCGGCCGGACGCGTGGTCGTCGTCTTCGTTTCAATGAGCGTGAGTTCGCCGTCGCTCTGTGAGTTGCCCGATGTCTGGCCCAGTGCGAGGGTCAGAAAGACGGTGACTAGCGTTTGCATAATTCAGGCTCCATCGTTAGCCCGGTTCGGCGCGCAACACCTCCCCAGACATCCATTTGCGCATATTATCGGCACTTTGGTGAATTGTCGCCCACGAGTGTCGAAACGGGGATCGGTTCGAAAAGCTCCGGGCCTTGTGAATTGCCCTACTTTCTCGCCGGGCCATTCACCCCAATCGCGACCAGCGTGATGTCATCCATGAGCCTCGCCAGGCCGGCATAGCGGCGAACATCCCACAGAATCTGCTTGGCCAGTTGCGTCGGCGGCAAGGCGGCGTGGCGAATCAGGGATTCCTGCAAGCGCCCTCGTCCGAATGAGTCGCCTTCGTAGTTCGCCGCGTCGATCACGCCGTCGGTGTACATCAGAATCAGATCGCCGGGCCGCAGGTGCTCGATCGAACGAACGTATTTCACCGTGCCATCGATGCCCAGGGGCATGCCTCCGATGTCCAGTTCGCGAATCTTCCCTTCGCGCAAAAGCATGGGTGGGTCATGTCCGGCGCTGCAATAGGTAAGTCGTTTCGCGTCGGCACTGAGCACGCCATAGAACGCGGTGGCGAATTCGCTGTCCAGCGTGTCTTTGTGCAGCCGCAGGTTGACCTCCTCCATGATCTCGTTGACGTCGTACACCCGCTTGGCGTGCGAGCGCAGGGCCGCACGAGCGCTGGCCATGAGCAGGGACGCCGGCACACCCTTGCCCACCACGTCCGCGATCACCACGCCGATGTCGCCCGAAGGGAATTCCAGAAAATCGTAGAAATCGCCGCACAATTCCCAGCTCGGCTCATAAACGCAGCCGAAGCTGAAGCGATCAGTTTTCGGCACGGATGATGGGATCATCCGGCGCTGCACCTCGGCGGCCACACGGATCTGCCGTTCGAGCCGATCGGCCTCGCGCAGCTCCGAGGTGAGCCGCGCATTAACGATGGCCGCGGCAACTTGCGTTGCAATGGTCTGCACCAGGGCGATCTGATTCGGCGGAAACTCGTAGGGCTCCTTCGTGTACACCCGCAGCACGCCGAATGCGCTGCCGCCGTGCGACAACGGCGTGATCAGCCCGCTCACGATCCCCTCGCGCCGCGCATCTTCGCGATAGACCGTGCGCGGATCGGAGCGCAGATCGGCGACGTAAACCGCCTTTCCGGTCAGGGCCTCGGAATCGACGGCGCTGGATTCGGCCCGCAGCGGGCCCTTGTCGAGGTAGGCCTGCGACATGTTGTAATAAGACGCAATGCGCAATTCGCCTGACGATTCATCCACCAGGCGAATGCTGGCGGCATGAAAGTTGAGCAGCTCAACCAGCAGCCGCGTGGCGCCGTCGAGAATGCCCTGAAGTTCGGTTCGCCCGGCCAGCATCGCCGACACAGCCTGGAGCACGGACCATTCGGGCGTCGTCGGGTTGGGTTGCTGTGGGTTCATGGGGGCGAAAGGGCAAATGGAACCGAGTTCATTGGCTGGGGATATTAGCCGTGCCGATCGATCCGCGTCGAATTGCTGATCGTCGCCCGCAAAAAGGCCTGCGACAGCGGTCCTTGCGGACCTTGAGGCCCGCCCCATGATCCCGATATCCCCACATGAAGCAGATCAGGGGACCTCGCACAAATTTACTTGACAATCGGAAAACCCCGATTATATTGTAAGTGAATGCATACATAACGACGTAGTCGTCAAAAGGACACCCAATGCCCCGGCCCAATCAGTCCCAACAGAAACGCCGCGACCTGCTGCCGATCGTGGCGCGCGCCTTCGCCGAACTGGGCTACCGCCGGGTGACCACGGCGGAACTGGCCGCGCGGTGTGACGTGCGAGAGAACATCCTCTACCGCCTTTGGCCGGACAAGAAGGCCATGTTCATCGCCGCGATCGAATATGTGTATGACATGTCCGCGGCAACCTGGGGCCGACTCCTGGCCGAGAGCGGATCAACCAACGGGGCCGCGGCCCGGCTGCTCGACTATGAATCGCATCATCACGGCGAATTCGGCCACTATCGCATCATTTTCGCCGGCCTGAGCGAAACCGACGACCCAGACATTCGCAAAGCGCTGCGACACGTATATGGACAGTTTCACACGTTTGTGCGGGCCCAGATCGAGGGGAATCGTCGCGCCGGCAAGGCAAGCAAACACCCCGATCCAGCCCTGGCGGCATGGGCCTTTGTCGGCCTCGGGACGGTGGCCAACATCTGCCGGGAACTGGGGCTGCTGAACGATCGTGATCGAAAGGCGCTGCTGGCGGACATCGGACAACTGATGCTTCAGGGTGCAAAGTCGTAACCTCTCTTTTTTTGAATAATATGTAAGCATGTGCTTACATTAAGTACTGGAGTGAACACAAGGAGTACCAAAATGAAACGGCAATTGACTCGAATTAGTTGTGCATGTTTGTCGGTCGTGACGAGCGTCGCGCTCGTAGCGAAGGCCGGCCAATCACCCACCGATCGCCTTGCAGCCATTCAGAAGGCAGGACCGGTGGCGTCCATCACCGTCTTTCCCACCTTGCTGGGCGACAAACCGGTTCCG
>CAYXEY010000672.1:0-3235 GCA_964464105.1 uncultured Planctomycetaceae bacterium | reverse complement strand
TTCGCCGACGACGACAAGGCCGAACTCTACATGGGCATTCACGTCTCGCTGACCGGCCTGCGCGGACTCATCGCCCCGTTCGTGGGTATGTTCCTGTTCGAGTACATCGGCGTGGGCGTCTTCGGGATCGGGCTGGTGATGTCGCTGACGGGCTGGCGGATATTCTCAAGTCTGGCAAAGCGTGAGCAGCGCGAAATGACAGTGGTGCCGTAATCACGAGGTGCGGTCTCATCTCAAGACTGACGCATCAATGAACAGATTGGCGATTGCAAATTCATGGACTATTGGAGCGCCACCCGCGTTCGAGCTAATGGATTGGAATCCAAAACTAATCGGACCCCCGGTCGTTGAGACGTCAACCACGCTGCCGCCGGAGTCGACGAAATCACCAGCTAACAAGTCTTCGAGCATGTGCGTGGTCCAGGTGTTTGCTGATACAACCGACCGGTTCGCGACGAAAACCCGCCCTTCCTGAATCAGCACGGGCGTGATCGAAATGCTGGCGTCCACAGGCGAAAACAGCGCTGTGTCAAGCGTCAATGACAGCTTGATGATCGCGCCGTCGGAAATGGGATCGACTTCCAAGCCGAGCAGGCGATGCGTCACCGCGATCGAGGCATTCGATCCAAGCGCATGGGTCATCCGGCGATAGAAGCCGGTGTTTCCCAATTCTCCGGCCCCCTGCACCCCGGTTGAATCGGCCTGCCCGGTGGATTCGATTGCAAAAATCATCCACGACGTCGGATGAAAGTATTGATCGGAGAAGAAGAGCTCTCGCGGATCGCAGGCATTGCCAATTCCGTCGCCATCGTCGTCCGCCTGATCCGCGTTGGGTGCATCAGGACAATTGTCACCTTCATTCTGCACACCGTCGTCATCGCGATCCTGATCGATCGGCGTGGCCGGACATGAAAAATGACCGCACCCGCTGACCAGTAGAAGCAGCGTGACAACCGAGTTGATCGACGAGCGGATTTGCATGGTTGGCCTGCCGATTCCAGTGAGTCAAGCAAGTGGAAGCTGCACGGTGAAGCGAGCTCCCCCGCCGGGATTGTCATCCAGCAACAGTGCCCCGCCGTGTTGGCGGAGAATCTGCCGGGCGGTCGCCAGGCCAAGGCCGGAGCCGCCCTTCTTGTTGGACACATACGGCGCGAAGATGCGCTCGCGCTCCGGGCCGGGCACGCCTGGGCCGTTGTCGGCCACGATGATCGCGCCAATCCGATCGCGCGTTTCAACGAGCAAATCGATTCGACCGCCGTCGCCGATGGCCTGCTGGGCATTGATGAGCAGATTGAGCAGCGCCTCCTTGAGCACCATGCGATCGACCTCGCAAACGACCGGAGCGCCGGCGAGCGTGGTCTTCAACTCGATTTGATGTGCCGCGGTTTGCGGCTCGAAGAAGTCGGCCAGTTCGCGAACGATGTCGTTCAAATCCGTCGGTGCGGTCGACAGCTTTCGCTTGCCGACGTACTTCAGGAAGTCCTCAAGAATTCGCTCAAGCCGCTGCGATTCGGCCAGCAGCGTGCGCAACCGGCGCCGGGTGCGCCGGGCGACGTCCTGCGGCTCGGGCCCGCCGGGCTGCGGCGATTCAATTTGACGCCAGTCTTCATCGAGGAGTTGCAGGTTGACTTTCAGCGTCGACAGCGGATTGCGAATCTCGTGGGCCAGGCCGCCGGTGATGGTCGACAGCTCGACGAGCTGATCAGCGAGCGGTGACTGCGCTTCAGCCGCGTCGGAACTCGGGCGCGGGCCATCGGCAGTTGGCATGGTCACTCTTTCCCGTCATGTCGATGCAAAAGCAAACCGGCGGCCCGAAGCCGCCGGCTGCTGCAATTATTTTAGCGAGTCGCAATGCGCCGTCATCAGCCGCCCGACGGCGCACCGACAGGAGGCGCTCCGCCGGCCGCCTTGGCCTCATCGATCATCGCCTGCTTGCGCGAGAGCTTGATGCGTCCTGTGTCGTCGATCGCGATGACCTTCACCTTCAGCATGTCGCCGATCTTGCAGACGTCGGCCACCTTCTGTACGAAGCCGTCGGACAGTTCGCTGATGTGGCACAAACCGTCGGTGCCGGGCGCGACTTCGATAAATGCGCCGAAGTCCTTGATCGACGAGACGCGTCCTTCGTAGATGCGGCCGAGCTTGACGCCTTCGGCGACGCGCTCGATCGCGTCATACGCCTCCTGCGCCTTGGCGGCATCCAGACAGGCGATGAACACCGAGCCGTCGTCCTGGATGTCGATGTCCGCGCCGGTCGCCGCCTGAATCGCCTTGATGCCCTTGCCGCCGGGGCCGATGACCTTGCCGATCTTCTCCGGATCAATCTTGAGCATGAGCATGCGCGGGGCATACTGGCTGATCTCGGGGCGCGGCTTCTTGATCGCGCTCAACATGGTCTTGAGAATCTCCATGCGGGCGGTCTTCGCCGCCGCCATGGCTTCGACGATCTGCTGATTGGTGATGCCGCGGGCCTTCAGGTCGAGCTGAACCGCGGTGACGCCCACCTGGGTGCCGGTCACTTTGAAGTCCATGTCGCCGAAGTGATCTTCCTCACCGAGGATGTCGGTGAGCAGCTTGTAGTTATCACCCTTGTGCACCATGCCGATGCTGATGCCGGCCACGGGGTGGCGAATCGGCACGCCGGCGTCCATCAATGCGAGCGTTCCGCCGCAGACCGAGGCCATCGACGAGGATCCGTTGGATTCGAGAATTTCGGATACGACGCGAATGGTGTAGGGGAACTTTTCGGCATCGGGCACGACGGCGAGCAGTCCGCGCTCGGCCAGGTTGCCGTGACCAATCTCGCGACGGCTGACGGCGCCGATGCGCTTCGCCTCACCGGTGCAGAACGGCGGGAAGTTGTAATGCAGCATGAACTTCTTGCTGTAGTCTTCGAGCAGGTCATCCACCATCTGCTCGTCGCGGCTGGTGCCCAGGGTGATGACCACGAGGGCCTGGGTTTCGCCGCGGGTGAAAATGGCTGAACCGTGCGTTCGCGGCAACACGCCGACTTCGCAGGTGATCTGCCGAAGCTCGTCATGCTTGCGTCCGTCCGAGCGGCGGCCCTCGGTGAGCACGCCGTCCACGAACAACTCTTCTTCAACCTTCTGAATAATGTCGTTGACGTCGTTCCAAGTGTAGGGCAGCTTGTCGGCGTTCTCGGGGAAGAGCTCCGCCTTGATCTTGTCATACACCACCTTCACGGCGGCATAGCGGTCGGCCTTCTTCGGGTTGC
>CAYXEY010000671.1:0-3236 GCA_964464105.1 uncultured Planctomycetaceae bacterium | reverse complement strand
GTGACTGGGGCTTACGAGGCTGGCGCCTGGTATCCCGTCGGCGGTCCCGAGGCCTTCGCCAAGGCGCTCGTCACCTCCATCAAGTCTGCGGGCGGCAAGGTGGTTCTGCGTGCGGATGTCCGTGCGATTGAACTTGATAGCGGCCACGTTGCCGGGGTCACGTATGATCGTGACGGCAAGTCGCTGACCGAACGGTCGAGCTGCGTCATCTCGACGATGGGTCTGCTGAACACGATCGAGCGGTTGCCCCGCGATGCGGCTCCTGCCTGGCGCGAAGCCGCGCGGAGCCTCAAACCCGGACCGTCCTACGTCACGTTGTACCTGGGCTTCGATGGTGACATCGCAGCGGCCGGCGCAACGTCTGCCAACATCTGGCTGTACGAGACACCCGACTGCATCGATCGCTTCTGGGAGCATCCCGACACGGAGGATGCGCCGGGACTGTTTGTGTCATTCCCATCCCTCAAAGACCCCGCGCAACAAGGCAAGCATACGGCGGAAGTGATGGCGCTCTGTGATGCCGGCGCATTCGCCGCCTGGATGGGTGCAGACCCGGCGGAGCGCAACGACAGTTATCATGCGTTCAAAGCCCAGGTCGAACAGCGCCTGCTGGCGCAGTTCGCGCGCCATTGGCCGGCACTCGCGGCGATGGTTCGCTTCCATGAGTTGTCGACACCCCTGTCGCAGCGCCGATTCGTGCGGACTCCAATGGGCGCCACCTACGGCCTCGAAATGAGCGCCGAGCGTCTTGAATCGACGGCCTTGCGCATTCGCACGCCCGTTCCAGGTCTGCTGCTCGCCGGACAGGACGTGACCGGTGCAGGCATCTACCCGTCGGCGATGAGCGGCATGCTTGCCGCGGTCGCGATCAAGCCATCGCTGCTGCGGCACATGAACGGTTGAGCCGATCTGACTTCATGCTAGTCCTCCGGAGTCTTCGTGTCGAAACGCACTGACGGGCCATGCCCGATTGCTCCCGGGCAGCGGAGCGTGGCTCCGCCGATCGCGGCCGCATTGCCGCGAGTGGGGAATCGCTGGCGCCGGACGCTCGCTCTCACTGCCCTAATCATCGCGCTGATACCAATTGTTGCTGCCATGGCTTTCCCACCGCTTCGGCGAATTGCTCCGGGGCTATACGGACTTTCCTGCCGCTCTCATGTGTGCGCAGAGGACCTCGCAGCCCTGCCAGCAGCGGAGAATCTGTATCGCGAGGCGGTTGTGTTCGTTGGCCGCAAGGTGATTCCGCTGGCAGAGCCGCGTCAGGTAATCTTCTGCAGGACAGATCGGTGCTCGCAGCACTTCGGTCTCAGCGGCAGACGGGTTGGTCAAACCACCGGACCCTTCGGTTCTGTAATCGGCCCCAGAGGCTGGGCGGCCCATACGGTTCGCCACGAGCTCATCCATCAGATCCAGAATCAGGCGCTCGGCATGTATCGCCTGCGTCCCGGACCTGACTGGTTCATCGAGGGGATGGCCTATGCATGGAGCGACGACCCGCGGGAAGACTTGGGCGCACCTTGGCAGGCGTACAGGCGCGAGTTCCTCATCTGGAGTGCAACAACTCCCAGGCAGGAGTTCTGGGATCGGGCAGCTGAACTTTGGTAGTCCCAACCTCTCCCTCGGATAGACACGCACCGGCACGCCAATTGTGCTGCCCGGAGTGGATCTGGACCCGGCGCGAGTAACGCCGACGACCGGTCCTGGCCCTGGGAGCGAACGCGTGATCGCGGCCTCAAGCCAGTTTCATGACGAATCGGTTGGGAGCCCTGGCGGGTAGCGCTCGAACTTGGGAAGTTCGTGGGCATGCTGCATCCAGCGAATGGAATGCACGTCGCACTGGTGATCCAGCCAATCGGCTGAACCGCCATTGAGCATATGCCGAACCGCTCAAACTTCCCCGCCCTGAACCGCTTCGCTCTGGTGTTCGCGCTATCGCTTCCCTTTATACGTGGGCCGTGACTGCTCCAGTGCAGCTCTCCCATGAGTAGCAACGTGGGAAACTACGAACGGGACGCCCCCCGCAGCCCATTGCGAGGGCTGACCGGCAAACGTCAAGTGAGTGCCTGCGCCGCAATTACCTTCATCGACGACGGCAGCAGTACCGGCGTGTGCGTCTTGCCTGCCACCCACGCGTCGATCATGTCCGCCCACTCCTGCAGCATGTGCCTCCGCTGCTCCGCGTACTGGGCGCGGTTGTACGTGCCGCGCGAGGAATCGTTCCGCTCGTGCGCTAGCGCCTTCTCGATCCAGTCTCGGTTGAAACCCATCTCGTTCAGGATCGTCGAGCCCGTACGGCGCAGGTCGTGAACGGTGAACATCTCCAGCGGCAGGTTCTCCGCTTTGGCCTTCTCGACAATCTGCGACGTGACGCGATTGAGCGTGCTGGCAGCGATGTGGACATCGGCGTCGTAGCGAGACGGAAAGACGTAAGGCGAGCTTCCGGCCATCAGCTTCAGCGCGGTGAAGATCTCCAGCGCCTGGCGCGACAGATAGACGGTGTGCGGCCGGCGCGCCTTCATGCGTTCCTTCGGAATCGTCCAGACTCCCTTGTCGAAGTCGATCTCGCTCCAGGTCGCCATTGACAGCTCGCTCTTGCGGACGAGCGTCAGCAGGATCATTCGCAGCGCGAGGCGATGGATGTGGGCAAACGACACCTTGTCGATCAGCGTGAAGGCGATGCGGATCTCGTCCGGGGAAAGTGCCCGCTCCCGCGGCTTGAACACGGCGATGGAAGTTGGTGCGACCTCGCTGGCCGGGTTCGGAACTTTGTGCCCGTGCAGGTTCGCGAAGTTGTAGATCCCCTTCACGATGTCCCGGACGTGGATAGCCGTCGCGGGCGACCCCCGGTTCTTGATCTTGAGGCAGAGGATTCGAACGTCGTCGGACGACACCTCGGACAGCAGCCGGTTCGAGATCTCGGGCTCGACCTCGCGCCGGTAGATGCCCCGGCGCATCCGGCGGGTGCTCTCCGCCATGGGGCCCTCGTCGAGCCACTTAGTGGCGAACTGCCCCAGGGTCTCGGCCGCCGCCAGCTGGCGCTTCTCCCGCTGCTTCACCCGGGCCGGCGAATGCCCCTGGGCGAGCGTGTTCCGGGCGGCGATGCACTTCTCCCGGGCGGCGGACAGAGATAGCCCGGCCGGGCCATAGCGACCCAGGGTGAGGGTCTCGCGCCGGTTGCTGATCCGGTAGTCGAACCGGAACGTGATCGTCCCGGCCGTCGATACCGTCACGTACAT
>CAYXEY010000670.1:0-3247 GCA_964464105.1 uncultured Planctomycetaceae bacterium | reverse complement strand
GAAGACCGTGCCGGCGGCGGGTGACTGGGTAATCGTCACCGGCGGGCTGCACGCATCATTCGCGACCACTTGCGTGGTGAGATCGGGAATTTGCGCCTGTCGATTTGCGTCGGCCGCCATGGTTTGATCCGACGCACACTGGGTGATGTTCGGCGCGGTTTGATCGGCCACGGTGATGTCGACATCGCACGTGGTCGAATTGAGCGCCGCGTCCTTAACGGTGATGGTGACGGTGTGCGTCCCGATGGCGACCGTCGTGCCGGCGATCGGACTCTGCGTGATGGCAAGGGCCGGGGTCGACGTGCAGTTGTCTGAGGCGACGACCAATCCGGTGAGGCTGGGAATTCCAGCTTCACATGCGCCGTTGGCGGCGATGGTCTGCGGGCCGGGGCAACTCGTGATCTGCGGGGTGGTCTGATCGGTGACGGTGATGGTGACGTCGCAGGTCGCGGTGTTGAGCGCGGCGTCTTTGACGGAAATAGTGACGGTGTGTGGTCCGACGCCGACAAGCGTTCCCGCTGTTGGGCTTTGCGAAACAATCAGGCTCGGCGTGGCGGTGCAGTTGTCGTTTGCAACCACGGCGGCGGTGAGATCTGGAATAGCCGCCTGACACGATGCATCGGCGGCAATCGTCTGATCACCGGGGCAGGTGGTGATCTGTGGAGGCGTTTGATCGGCCACTGTGATGGTGACGTCGCATGTGGCGGTGTTGAGCGCGGCGTCTTTCACTGAAATGGTGACGATTTGCGGACCTGTGGTGACAAGCGTTCCCGCGGCGGGGCTTTGGGTGATGGTGAGGCTTGGTGTCGCGGTGCAGTTGTCGTTCGCGACCACCGCGCCGATGAGGTCTGGGATGAGGGCCTGGCACGACGCGTCTGCTGCGATTGTCTGCGCACCCGGACAGGTTGTGATCTGCGGGGGTGTTTGATCGGCCACCGTGATAGTGACGTCGCACGTGGCAGTGTTGAGCGCGGCGTCCTTTACAGAAATCGTGACGGTGTGGGGTCCGACGCCGACAAGCGTGCCGGCCGTGGGGCTCTGCGAAATAACCAGACTCGGCGTGGCCGTGCAATTATCACTGGCCACGACGGCGCCAGTCAGACTCGGTATTGCGGCCTGGCATGATGCGTTGGCGGCAATCGTCTGGGCGCCCGGGCAGGTTGTGATCTGCGGAGCGGTCTGATCTGTCACCGTGACTGAGGTGTTGCAATTGGCAATGTTATTGCCCGGATCCTTGACCTGAATCTGCACCGCATGAGGCCCGAGGGCCAGGGTTGTGCCGGCCGGGGGCGTCTGGGTGATCACCAGATTCGGACAGTTGTCTGTGACGGAAATAAGTCCGGTGAGGTTGGGCATGATGCCCTGGCAGCTTGCGTTGGCCGGGATCAATTGAGCGGGGGCACAGGTATTGATGACCGGCGCGACGCCATCGATGAACACGGTCATGGAGCCGATGGTGCCGGTGATGTTGAGATTTGGCACGATGCCGCTCAGCACGCGCGTGAAGCGCAGCGGATTGCCCGCCGACGGCAGGATCGCCACGCTCGAGCCGGTGCACGAGGTGGAGAGGGCCTTGAACCTGAACGTGGTGATCAATGTGCCGGCCGGGGTGGCCGCGACGGGCGCGCCGAAGTTTCCCAGCATCTGGTAGAAGCCGTTGCCATCCTGTGGTGGAAGGACTTCATTCACGTTGTTGTCGGCGGGGAGGAAGGAACTGCTGACTGAGGCGCCGCCGGTGTTGTCGATCCCGAGAAATTGCAGGCGGGTGTTATCCCAGCCGAAGACGATGTCCGCGGCGATGGAGAATTGATTGACGGCGCTGTCGGAAACGAAGTAGAGACCAACATTGATGTTGGTGTTGGGAACGGTGGTAATCACCGCCGGCCGAAGCTCGACGTTGATATTACCGCTCGCGCGCCCGGTGCAGATCAAAGCGCAGCACGCGCTGACGGATGCAACTACATGGAATGTCTTTCGCTCGAGTAACCTCATGTAACCCTCGAACCTGACCATTCATGCGATCCGCCACGGCGAGAAGACGGACGAGCACAGTTTGCCCCATGGCCCATTGACTAATAAAGGCACGGTGCCGCCGGTTCAATTGAACCGGCGGCGCCGCGCGCGACTGTCTTACGGAACGATTTCAGACGACTGGATCTTGGTGGACACCGGCGCCACAGGTCTGTTCGGCGGCGTCTGCGGTGAGAGGCCGAACCAGACCATCATGACGTCGTTCATGTCGACCCAGCCGTCATCGTTGATGTCGCCAGCGACCGCTGAGGACAGGCCGCGGGCATGCAGGTCGGCCACCGAGATGCGGGTGACCGGCCGCCTGCGTCCGCGATCAGCAAATGGATCGTTCGGGACGGGAACGAAATTGGGCAAATTGCAGCAATTGGCTTCACGGAACATCAGGAAGTTGATGGCGATGAAGGTGAAGTCTTCGCTGAAAACGTGTCCGTTGCCGCTGATGTCCGAATGCGGCGCAGACGTGCTGCATGTCGTATTTCCGGTTCCATACAGCGTGTTGTACTGGCCGGCCCAGGTGCCGAAGTCCAGAATGTCGATGAATTCGTCGTCATTCAGGTTTCCACCGACCAGGCGATGGCCGGGTCCCGGAGTCACTGGGATCAAGGCCGGTTCGTCGACGCGCTTGCCGGTGAAGCTCGCCGTGTACGGCCCGGTTCCGGACAAACCACTCAACGAATCGACGCGGCTCCGCAGGGTGTGCAGTTTGTCGCGTGCGGTCACGCAAGTCACCGCGCCCAATGGAACGCAGATCGTGTCGCTGGCGATCGCGCTGCCGGATACATCTACAAACGTCATGACGCGATTGATCACCTGAGGCGTCGTGTTCGGACAGTTAAAGACCTCAAACGTGATGCAGCGCTGAATCTGCGGGGGCATTGGCCCGACGTTATCGGGATCGGTGAGCGTAATGGTCGGCGACAACTCCACCGCCACGTTGATCGAAGACGCGTTGACTGTCACCGTCTGAACGCATTGCGACGCGTTGTTGCAATCATCGGTCGCGGTCCAGGTGATGGTGGTCACGCCCGGCGGGAATGAATTGGGACCGGGAGTAACGATCGCGAGCGTGTCACTGCGGACACCGACGACCGTCACCGTGGTATCGCAATTGTCGGAAACCGACGGTGCGACAATGTTCACGTTGTCGGCGTCGCAATCTTCGAGTTCCGAGAGAGACGGGCTTACCACGACATTGGCGGCGCAGGTGATGGTGGGC
>CAYXEY010000669.1:0-3253 GCA_964464105.1 uncultured Planctomycetaceae bacterium | reverse complement strand
CGAAGAGTCCCTCGGCTCGCTTTTGGAATCGGGCGTATTCGCGTGCATTCAGGTAAACAGCGTATGGGTCGTCGAGCTGCTCGATCATGTTCTTGATGCCGACGTTGACCGAGCCTTCAACGAGCTTCTCGTCATCGACTTCACGAACATAGCGCTTGTGAATCTGGGCGCGGACATCGACCAGCGGGCCGAATGCCTGGATGAGCGTGTCGCGTCCGGCAATCGTCTTGGGCAACTGCCACATGAGCAGCGCGATCATGACGATCACAAGAACCCAGGCCAGATTTCGTTTGGGCATGCCGGCATCCGCCACGCACCCCGCGAAAGAGTCCTCGATTGTGCGGGGCGACCTACGGGATTCTTGTGAGAAGTGAAGGGAACGTCAAGTTTTCAATTGCATGCGGCGATTATCCGCCCTGCCCGCTCTGCGGGCCGGGCCAGCGCGTCATTTCTGGTCGTGCAGGACTTCGCCTGACATGAGGGGCAGGCGGAACGATTATCATGGTTTGTCTTCAAGCGGCTGAAGGGTCACTGCTGAAGCCGGCGGCTCGATCGGTTTGAATATCGCCGCTGAGCTTTTTGTCGTCGCCGATTCGCCCCGCACCTGCGCCTTGGCTTCACGTAGCCATTTGGCGAATTGTGCATCCCCCGGAATCGGGTTCACCGTCATGCGGCCTGCCTCTCGACCATCCGGCCCGCACAACACGCACACCTGGGCATTCATCACCCGATATCGATCCTTGTAATTGCCGCTCCACTTCCATTCCAGCTCGACATTAACGGTGTCGGTCAGCTCCTTTTTCACCACCGCGGTCTCGAAGACTTTTTGCTTCATATTGCGGTGCGCGGAGGAATCCCAATCCTTGAAGTAATAGAGGATGGGTCGTTTCTTCTCCGCGGCCAGGCGTTCGCCGAACCCCGGGTCCAGGTACCAACTCGGTCCGCCGCAGCCGGCCGCCATGCTGCAAAGCATGACAGCCAACAGGCTGCCGATGATGTATCGACTTACACCTTTCCGATTTCGGCATCCGTCCATGAAACGCCCCTGGTCGCTAAAGCTGTGGTCAATCCCTCTGCCCATCTTAGTATCGGCCTATTGCGGGCGTACGTCACGGCGATTGCCTGAGCGATCGCCCCGACCACCCCGCGAGCGTCGTCCGCCGCGATCGCCGCCGGGACCACCCCGTCCGCCACGCCAGCCATTGCGGTTGTTTCCGCGATTTCCGCCCCCGGTTCCGCCTCCGCCGGTATGTCCAGCCGGCCGCGCCGGTGCCGCTGGCGCGCGATCCGGCTCCATCATGGGCAAATCGCGACCGCGCCGATCCGTGCAGGCCAGTTCGACCTGATCAACGTGAAACGCCTCATCGCCGTGAATGCGAATCGATTGCGAAGACGCACGCTCCAGGTCAGTAAGCTGATGTCGTTTGCGATTGAGCAAGTCGTTGGCCACGGCCGTCGATACGCGAACATCGACACTGGCCACGTTTTCTCGCTGGCTGGCCATGCGAATGCGGCGCATCACATCGAGCGCCACCGACTCGGTGGACTTCATCCGGCCCGTGCCGGCGCAGCGCGGACACTCGCGGAAGACGCTCTTGAGCAGACTGGGCCGTTGGCGCTGGCGGGTCATCTCAATGATGCCGAATCGCGACATCTTGAGAACTTTGGCCCGCTCCTTGTGAACCTTGAGTGCATCGCGGAACCGATTCTCGATGTCGCGGCAATGCCGCTCGCTGAGCATGTCGATCATGTCGCAGATGATGAGTCCGCCCAGATCGCGCAGGCGAAGCTGCCGGGCGATCTCGTCAACCGCTTCGACATTGACGCGATAGGCCGTCTCCTCGGCGTTGTCCGGAATGCGGAACTTGCCCGAGTTCACGTCGATGGCGACCAGCGCCTCGGTCGATTCGATAACCAATGATCCGCCACAGGGCAGTTCGACGCGCTTGGAATGCAGCTTGTCGATTTCCGCTTCGATGCCATAGCGATAGAAGAGCGGCTCGGCGTCGTTGTATTCGGCGACCAGACTGCCGGCCCGCGGACTGGCGATCGAGAGAAACTCGCGCACCTTCTCGGCCACCGCCGGGTTGTCCACGATGACCTGCTCGACGGTCGAGTCGTATACGTCGCGGATCGTGCGAATGACCAGATCGGACTCGCGATAAAGCTCGGTCGGAGCCTCGATCTTCTCCATCCGCTGCTCGACGCCCTTCCACAGGCGAACGAGATAATTCAGATCGCGCTGCAGATCGCGCTTGGTTCGATCGATGCCGGCGGTACGGACGATGAAGCCCATCTCCTTGGGCAACGAAAGCTGTGCGAGGAGGTCTCGCGCCTTGCGCCGCTGCTCGTCATCTTCGATCTTGCGCGACACGCCGAGCTGATCCATGCCCGGCATCATCACCAGGAAGCGTCCCGGCAGGCTGATATACGTCGTGAGCGTCGGGCCCTTGGTGCCGATGCCCTCCTTGATGACCTGCACGATCACTTCCTGTCCGCGTCGCAGGCAGTGCTGAATCGGCGGGCGATGGCGCCGCGGAGTCTTGCGGCCGACGAGTTCCGGCTCGCCCTTGGACTGCGGGAAATACTGCGGGTGCAAATCGCTGATGTGCAGGAATCCGTGCTGCGGCAGGCCGAAATCTATGAAAGCGGCCTGAATCGACGATTCAACGTTGGTCACGCGGCCCTTGTAGATATTGCCGACGTGCGACGTCGCCGCGGTCCGCTCGGTGTAGAGCTCGTCGAGCCGGCCTTCCTGCAGAATTGCAATTCGACATTCGTCGGCATCGGCCACGTTGATGAGCATGCGCCGGGCCTTGCCAGGAGGACGCACCGTGGTTTCTTCGTCCTCCTCGTCGGTTTCATCGTCAACGTCGTCTGCATCCCGGCCGCCCGCAACCGGGGCTTCGTCATCCCACGACACGGATTCGCCCATGTCGTCGGTTTCAGGCTCGACGGCCGGCGGCGGTTCGTCCAATTTGGGGAATACGTCCTCATTCTCGGCAGGTTCTTCGACGTCAGGCTCGGCCACAACTCGAGCCACCGGTGCGGTTGCAACTTCCTTGCCCGTGCCGTCCTTCTTGCCACGTCGGCGGCCGCGCCCGCCACGCGGACGGCGGCGGCGCTTGCCGGTTTCTTTGGGCTCGGGTTCGTCCCCTGCAGGTGCGGTTACGCTCTCAGAATTGGCCGCAAGCTCTTCGGGCGACGAATCCTCGTCAACGCTCAACTGTTCGCTGACGGATTCCTCGACTGG
>CAYXEY010000668.1:0-3270 GCA_964464105.1 uncultured Planctomycetaceae bacterium | reverse complement strand
CCACAGAAACGCAGCAAGAGAACTTCTTGCCGACCCAAAACGATTAGCGCAACGCGCCGCGGTACCGTCGTTGGGTTCAGTTCTTCCACAAGGTCCACTCCGCAAGGCTTGGCTGCAGGGGCCGGGCAGACGCGTAGATGATGCTTTTCAAAAGGTGTGTCATGGTAAATCAACCGCCTTTCAGCAACTAATCGCGGCAGCTCCGCTTGCTGCGCGCGAAGTGGCACTTGCGGTGTGTATTGAAGAGCCTCGGCATGAAGAACATTTCGGATGGGACTCTGTTATTCATGATCAATGCGGGCTTGCGCATTGGTCCGGAACATATCCTCCATCTTTCTTTGGTGGGTGCTTTCTTACCTTCTTGCGCGCCAATCCGGATGTCGGCCTAGATTTGATAATTACTTTGGTGGATTTTGCAACAGAGCGTTGGATCGAGGCATCGCTTCGATTTCAAGGTGTCAAGGAAGATGTTCCTGAGTCTGCCCTTGGCCCCTCAGTACTCTTGGAAAACGGCTCATCGCGATGGCTATTAGGAGATGGACGAGCCTATGGCTGGTATCGGCTAGGGGGGCTCAACAACGAACCTATTACCTGCGCCTTGATGGCGCTCGAAAAATGGCTATATGATGAATGCGACGCTGGTCGAGATGTGTCATCATGGGTGCAGATAATTCTCGAAAAAGGGCGCTCCGTTGCATTCACCGGCGTTCTGGTTGCATTGGGAATGAAGTATAACAAACTCTACTTGGGATGCCTGAGACCACTTCTCAGCATATGGCCCGTTTACAATTGGCAGGATCAACTCGTCATGAACGGGGACGTATGGCGAATAGAGCGGACTGGCTGGGTGCGATTCGGCGAGAAAGTCTTTAGAGCCTATCCCAAAACCTCTTTGACGTTTGTGCGTATATATCAATTATGCTCAAACTCACGCGACAGCAACTGGACTGGTTGATCGAACGAGTGCCTGAATCGCCGCGGTCGCCGGAGGGCGGACGTCCTGCGGCGGATAAGCGGAAGATCATTCGTGGGATCTTCTGGATACTCGACAACGGCGCGAAGTGGAAGGATCTTCCACGACAGTTCGGCAGCAAGAGTACCGTGCATCGCTGGTTCCAGAAGTGGACCCGCGAGGGACTCTTCGAGAGGCTCATGCGCGACGCCGGTCGCTGTGTTGAAGAGGGCGATGGCTATCGCGTCTATGAATGTTTCATCGACGGCACCTTCAGCAAAGCACGGGGCGGCGGCGACGGCATCGGCTGCACGAAAGTCGGAAAAGGCGTGAAAATCATGGTCATGGTCGATGCTCGCGGCCTGCCCATGTCGGTCACCACAAGTTCGGCGCAGCCGCATGAAAGCCAGCTGGTCCAGGCCATGTTCGACTTCATGCTCTCTGATGAAAACCCCGAACGGTTGATCGGCGACATGGCCTATGACAGCGATCCGCTGGCTAACAAACTCGCCGAGCAGGGCATCGAACTCATCGCGCCGCATCGCAGCAACCGGCGACCCGAGAACAAGACTCAGGATGGCCGACCCCTCCGCAGATACAAGCGCCGCTGGATCGTCGAACGCACCATCAGCTGGCTGCAGAATTACCGCCGGCTTTGCATCCGCTGGGAGAAATCGACAGCACTCTTCAGCGGATTTCTTCATCTGGCAAGTACCTGCATTCTACTTAACGAGGTTTTGGGATAGGCTCTAATATTATGAGAGACTGGAATGTAATGCCGCACCGCAAGTATTCTCTACAGCAGTTGGCGGTAAATGTGCTAGTTATTAATTCGACGATTGAGCGTGAATTTGCAAGAATCCGACCATTTTGGGCGACGCAACTTGGACAAAGTCCAGACAATGAGTCGCTTGAACTACTGATTGCTCGCTTTGACCCGGCCAATTATCGTCGTACTCCACAAGCGGATGGAAGTGTATTGGTGGAGTTCGAATGGCCTATCGCGTTAAAGGCAAAGACAGATGCGGCCCGACAAGAAAGCGAATTGCATCTGCTCTTATTAGGATTTCCGGCTTCGTGCAGGCGCATCCTCGATGAAGGTCGGGCCGTTGATTCTGCTGACCTGCCGCAGCTCATAGTCGATTTGACGCGAATACTCGATTTGAAGTCCGAGGACGTGGCGCCGGAGCTGGTGGGAAATCGTGTTGCTGCCGTGCTGGGTGGAGCCACAGTGCTGTTTTTGTATCACCGAGACCGTGTCAGACAGGACTCAGCTTTTGAGAGCCGACTATTGAACATTATAAAGGCGGCAATCGAAGTACCCCCAGTCGGCGGAGAATTTGATATAGCGGAATCAATGTTGCCCTACCGTTGGGATTGCTTTTCCGGCGAGTTGCTCTCGGTTTTGCTGACAGAAAAGCCGAACGAAGAGTGGGTGCGAAAGTCCTATGCCGATTCCATGATGGCCTTTCACTACGACGCCACTCGCATCGCGGCGAACGCAGCATATAGATTACGTTGCCGGCTCGGAGATGATTGGCCGAGAACCCAGAATCTCCTCGTAATGTGGGCGGGGCTCCGTTGTTGCTTGGCCAGAGCTAAAGTTCTGAAAGCCGATATATATCGATACTTGGCGTGGCGTGATCGTCTTTGCGAGGCCTTTGTCGCTAGGCGAATCAGGACCGAGGCATTGAAATGGACTCGGATTGGGAGCATTGGACAAGTCGTATTGTCACGAATTGAGGCGACATGTGAGGAGCTTAGGTGGTTCAGGAATGATGATTTGACAGCGTCATCTGCGCAACGAAGAAAGCGAAGGCGTCGAGAGCATCCTGGCTTAGACGCTCAGGTGTTGCAAAGCGCCTTTGACTGGATTCCGTTACTCAGTGAGGCTGCGACTAAGGCAGAGAGGTCACACTTCATCGCGTTAGTAGAGAATGCGCTAAATGTGACGTTGGGAATGCTGCCATCTCTTCCTAGCCCCGACGACGGAATTGAAGGCACGCCGTACCAATATGACAATTGGGTCTTCAAGAAAACGGCAATGTGCATTGCGCAGATGACGGCTGAAGAGGACAGCAAGCGCCTGTGGAAGCCAATTTTTGACTTGGGCGGAGGAGCGCATTATTGGATTTCCGCGTTCATTAGCGATTGGCTCATTTCTGGGATTCGTGTAGCTCCTAGCCCACAGCACTTCGCTGAAAGGTGGGGTGAAATGATTGACTACGCATTGACGGCGCCAGCGTGGACGAGCGAGACCGGTCGTCAGAAGCATAGAATCGCCGACCTCATTTCTGAATTGATGGGACTTTCGTGGA
>CAYXEY010000667.1:0-3288 GCA_964464105.1 uncultured Planctomycetaceae bacterium | reverse complement strand
GGGATCCGGGCCGCGCGGTTCGAGGATCAGTGGTGCGAACTGACCGAGCTGCTCCTGCAGGGACGAGTGGCTGTGGTACCAGTACGTGCCGTTCTGGCGAACCTCATAGCGGTAGGTGAACGTCTCCCCGCAGCGGATGCCCGGAAAGCTCACGCCGGGCACGCCGTCCATCGCCGAAGGCACGAGCAGCCCGTGCCAGTGAATCGATGTGTCCTGGTCCAGGCGGTTCGTCACCCGCAACGTCACCGTCTCGCCCTCGCGAAAGCGCAGGATGGGGCCTGGTAGCGTGCCGTTGATCGTGATTGCGCTGCCGTCGCGGCCGCCGAAGCCGAACGGCGTGCGGGCGATGACGAGGTCGGCGACGCGGTCGCCGCCGACCCGGATCTCGCCGCCGGGTCCTGGCACGCCGGTGGCGTAAGCGGGTGCAATGCCGCGGAAGGCATGCAGCAAGCCGAGGGATGCGGTGGACCGGACGAAATGCCGCCGGCTCAGCCTTCTGACCAACGAAGACATGCAATCTCCTCGATTGATGGCAGCGATCGCTCGCCGCAAGCGGCCAGCGGATGGGACAGTCGGCTCTGCAGGCGCGCACGCAATCGTCGGGATCGCGCCATCCGCCGGGGACCTCTGAATTGGATTATTTTCTAGCCGATGCCTCCTGTCTGGGACCGGCAGATGCCATACCACTGGCAAAGCCACGTGCGCAGCGTCTGGATCTCCTCAAGTTGCGCCTGAACGATGTCGGTGCACATCGAGATGAGTTCTGGGTGGTATGCACGCTCTACACAGCGCGTCGCCTCGCGGACGGCGCGCGAGTGGTGGCGGATCATGGTCCGCATGAACGTGATCTCGAATTCCTCGCCATAGAGGCTCATGAGGTGCGACATGGAACTGGAGCTCACGTCCGGCTCGTAGTTGATGCCGTACCAATCCTGCAACCAAGCCTGCATCGTTTCGATCTCGGCCGTCTGGTTGGCGACGATGTCCTGGCACATCGTGACGAGTTCCGGGTGAATGGCGCGCTCGATGCACATTTCCCCCATCATCACCGCCATCATGTGATGGTCAATCATGCTGGTCATGAAGCGAACTTCATAGTCCGCCGTGGCCGGATCCGGCGCGGGCTCGGCGGCGTGGGCGACATTCGAAATTCCGAACAATGCCAGCAACACCAGAACTGAGGCAGAAACGGAACTGGCAATCTTTCGCATCGGGGCTCTCCTTAGCTTGTGTGGAAACAGTCGTAGCGACAATGCTTGACACCTGGGGCGCTTCCCTGCGGTTCCAGGTGGTCACATGGATTCGAGCAGGGTTTCCATCTCCTCGATTTCACGTTGCTGGGATTCGATGATGCTCCGGCACAAATCGTGGACGCGTGGGTCGGTCACCGCGCTTTCGCGGCACATCAGGATCGCCCCGGAGTGGTGTGGGATCATCGACTTCAGAAACTGTGTGTCCCCTATGGCCGTCTGCTTGCGGATCATCGCGAACGCGCCGACGAGAAGCACCAGACCCGCGACGATCACGATCGTGTTGTACCGCCGGTTAGGGTACATACTGCGCATGAGAACGATTTCGATGAGCAACATCGGCGAGGTCATCAGCGCCGCCATGTAGAGGTTATTATTGTTCGGGACGACCTGCTCGAACGAGTCGACCATCGCGTACATCAGCACGTACATCGCGACGAAGTGGATCGCTGCCATCAATGCCAGTGCACGGTAGTGTCTCTTTTCCATCACCTGATAATTCGGGAACAGCGACAGCACAGGAAAGCGGAGTGCGCCGAGCCGGTGCGTAGGCATGGATGAACCCATCCGTAGGCACGACGGAGTTCACCAAAAATGCGGAAGTCCACCCGGGAGCGAATTTTTTCCCTGCGAACGGTTCGCAACGGTAGACCGGCGAGATCGATTCGTGATCTGACGGGCACATCGCATCGGCTCGACCAGCACCGGGAGTCGGGCTGCGGCGCCGAATGCGCGACGCTGGGCAGCGGCTACTGCTGCTCTACCATGAACCTGCGCCCAACTTCACCGATTCGATGCCAGCTGGTCCTCACCGGCTCCGTCGGCTGGATAGCACGTAGCTGGACTTACCGTTACGTTGACCGCCTCGCGCTTGTGGAGATTGTCCGAGCTAGCAACGGGCCCTGACGCGGGCGTCGCGTCGGCGTCTCCGCCGTTGCCCTTAGCTGATTTCAAAAGTCGACGGAACATCGGGCACTCGAGGCGGCTCGGAGCCGTGCCCAGACGTGCACTACTACTTGGCTCGCTCGGGCGAATACGGCAACCGTGTTTGCTTCCTCCGCAGAGATGCTCGCCAGGCATAGTTCGAAAAGTAACTGTCCATAGAACGACTGGACGCCACTGGTCATGGCGGAGCACAGGTTCACGTCCATCGCCTATCACCACGTACATCTCGGAAACCGCGCGATCTCCCGCGTCAAGCACGTTACATGTGCCGCAGCTATTACTCGGCATCGCGGCGTTCTAATGCGCGTGCGCCATGGCACGATGTCCAGCCGCCATTTGCCTGGCCGCGGCCGCGGCGTCGCGGTATGACTTCGCAAGCCCATCGCAGTGTTCACGCATCGAAACGGCACTAGGGGTATCTTCCAATTCCCCAAGCATGTGAAGGCGCACCATGTCTGCGTGTCCCTTCACGCGCGCGTCGAGCCGCGCGGCCTTGTCCTCATAGGCCTTGGCAATCACTTCGTGGTCGGCTGGAGTGCGGGTCGTCTCGATCTGCTGGACATTGACTTCGCTCGTCCCAGCGACAACCGGGCCCGAAAGTGCGAGTCCGCAACCAAGGGCAGCAATGACCGCGGACGACGTATCCACTGGATTCTCCTCATGGCTATCGCAGCGCGCCGCTGTCGGCGCCAACATATGCTCTGCCTGGATCGTCTCGAAAGTATCGCGGACCCAGCCGTTAGGTACATGTCACCAGGTTCACTGGCCAACGTCGTAACAGCGCGATCTCACGTGCTCGAAGTTACAGCTGGCAGCCGCAGCGTCCGCAGTGCGCCGCGGTACGATGCGAATGATGCGGTGTTCGAGACAGATCGGGCATTGAAGGAGGTGCCGGGCAGTCTGCCGAGAAACGGCCGAGATCTCCGGCGCGTAGATTTGCCCTTGGCTAACGCACCGTAGTCCGTGATCGCATGTTCTGCCGTTTGCCCGACAAGATTTCATCCCAACCATGATCGATAACCCAAATACGCGGTCGCTTTAATGCAAGGTTCCTGGCCGCCGGCGAAGGCTACATGCACTGGAAGTACGCGAG
>CAYXEY010000666.1:0-3297 GCA_964464105.1 uncultured Planctomycetaceae bacterium | reverse complement strand
AATCCGCCCGTCTAACGCATATGGCTGGGTTGCACCAGGCGGGACGTTAACTCGGCGCGCTCGCAAATGGGCGCTGGCGTTGGTTGCGGTGCTCATGCTTGGCGGGTGCGCCACACTGCCAAATGGGCACCGCTGGGGAGAGGACGCAACATACCGTCCGGGCTGGGACCGGGTGCGGCACTCTGCGCTTGAGGCCGTGCGCGATCCCTGGGTGTGGGTGCCGGCGACTGGCGCGGGCGTGCTACAGATGGGTGATGCGGATCGGGAGATCTCCGACTGGGCTCGAGAACACACACCCGTGTTCGGCTCTCAGCGTAGCGCCGAGCGCTGGAGCGATGACCTGCGATCGGCGTCCTGGGTTGCGTATCATGCGAGCGTTCTCGCGACACCGAGCGGTGATGATGCCGGTCGCTGGATTGGGAGCAAGGCAAAAGGTTACCTGGTCGGCTTCGCCGCGGCGGGCCTCACCGGCTTCGCCACGGAGCAACTTAAGGCAAGCACGGATCGCGAGCGTCCAAGCGGCGTGGATCATGAGAGCATGCCCTCGGGACACACGTCAGCGTCCGCCGTGTTCACGCAGCTGGCCTCGCGCAACCTGCGATCGATCGAGATTGACGACCCCGCGCGATGTACGCTCGACATTGGACTCGATGTCTTGACGATCGGCACGGCGTGGGCGCGCATCGAGGCGGGCGCGCACTTCCCCTCAGATACACTCATCAGCATCGCGTTAGGTAATTTCATCGCCTCTTTCGTCAATGACGCGTTCCTCGGCCTGGAGGACGATTCGCAAGTGGCGCTTGCCGTCGTTGCGACCGGCGATGGGGCCGCGCTTCGCTTTCAGCGGCGCTTCTAAACGCAGACGTCGGGATCTTCTTTGGAAAAGTTTTCGAACCTCAGGTCTCGCTGGCACTGCGCAATACTGCTGGTACGTCGGGTTCCATCGGGCTCGGCGCCTCCCGCTCGATCTCTGCCAGCACCAAGTAGTGGTACAGGACGTCGGCGACGATCAACATTACAAAGAAAGAGACGACTGTATCCGAGAAGAAATGCGCGCCGCTGGCGATGCGGCAGAACGACACGAAGGCGCCAAAGCCGGCTGCCGCGACAAACACTCTGCGTCGTCTGCTCAACGCCAACGCCAGAGCCAGGGCGAAGAAGCCGCCGGCCGCTTCGCCCGATGCGAAGGACCAGTTCTTCTCGCATTCGTCACTCGGGATAAAAGGCGGCGTGTAGAGCTTCGATCCGCCAAACTGCGCGATATCCCTGGGCCTCGCACGGCCCACATTGTCTTTGAGCGCCACATTCACGATCGCGCCGGCTCCGACAATCAAGACCAGAAACAGATAGACGACTCTCTTACCATCGACACCGCACAAGTTTCGCTTCCACAGCTTATTGCAGAGGAAGAGTCCGAGGACTGCAGCCAGGGAAACACAGAGAAAATAGCCCATGCTCTCGTGCACGAAGCCTGCCCACCATTGCCGGCCGAGGTGGAAACCCTCATCGAAGAATAATCCCGAGACGTACAGATCGATGCCGGGAAACGCCGTGAGCAGCAATGAGGACGTTGCGAAGCAGGCCAGAATTGTTCGACTACGTCCCAGTTTTAGATAATGCATCGCAAATCCACCTCCCCGCGCAGATTTGAAGGGCCAATGGATTGGCGTGACATTCACCCTTAGACGGGCGACGGAGGGGAAACCAGTCGCGCCACGCTCTTTCTTGATTCCGGCGACGCGAGATGGCGGGTGGCGAATCAGATCACGACACGCAGTCCGCCGGGACCCAAAAATTGACGTTATAGTCGTGCGGAAATCCCAGGAGGGCCGACGTTGTCAACATCGAGACTGAGATTCCAGACCTCCCACATCAGGTTTTCGGTCGGGTTCTCGGTATTGCTCTATGCGGTCAGCAATACGATCAACTTCGACCGGTTGTCCAGGTGGTTCCGCCACGGCGACGGATTCGACTACTCGGCGCTCGTTGCTTACCTGGTCGCCGGACTGTGCCTCTTCACCGCCTTCTTCACCCTCCTGGCGCATCGCCGGACGATCAAGCCATTCGCGATACTGCTGACGATCACGAGCGCCGCCGGTACCTACTTCATTGCGAAATACGGCGTCGCCATCGACAGCTCGATGGTCCAGAACACGATACACACGGATATCACGGAAGTCGGACAACTCCTGTCGCTCCAGATGATTCCGTACGTCGTGTTCCTGATGGTCTTGCCCGTACTGATCATCTTGTCGGCGGACATCACGTTTCCGCCCTCGGGGAAGTATCTGTTTGGTTCGTTGAAGCTGATCTCGGTTGTATTTGCCATCGCCTTGGCATGTCTGTACGTCGAGTACAACGCCATTCTTCGAGCCGGCAACGTATCGAACAAATACATCGTCTATTCGCTCGTGCCTGTCAACATCATCCAGGGCTCGATCAATGCGGCTTTCAAATCGGTCAAGCCCTATCTGAAAAGAAGCGAGAAGGATGTAGAGATTGCTGCGAGCGTTTCGTCGCCGGACAATCTCGTGGTCGTCCTTGCGGTGGGAGAGTCTTCTCGAAAAAAGAACTTCAGCGTCTACGGATACGAGCGACGGAATACGAATCCGGTCCTGCAGAGCATCGACGGACTCCATCTCCTCGATGCGGTCGCGACGCGGGCATCGACCTTGTATGCGCTACCGAAGATTCTGGAAAAGAGCGGCGTCAAGCTGACGACGATCGTTTCGAAGGTGGGGATACCGACCGCGTGCTACGTGAATTACACGCTCTACGACAATTGCTCGGCAGTTGGAGAAACGAAAGTCCGCAATTGCGGCCACGGCGGGAAGTGCTATGACGAAGACGTCATCCCGCTGCTAAAGGAAGATCTGAGCACATACGCCTCCGGTTACCGATTCGTCATCCTGCACCTGGGCGGCGGAAGTCACGGCCCGCTCTACAGTGACAGATACCCGCCCGAGTTTCAGCAATTCAAGCCGATGTGCACGGACGCCGACGTGGCGAACAAGTGCTCCATCGAGCAGCTCTACAATTCGTACGACAACACCATTCTGTACGTCGATCATGTGCTGGGACAGACGATTCAGACGCTCGACAGCTCCGGGGTTCCGTATGTCTTCATCTATCTATCCGACCACGGTGAATCGCTGATGGAGGACGGCATGATGTTCCACGGGATGCCGCCGGGAATGTCGCTGCCTGCCGAGCAGGCGCAAGTTCCATTGATCGTGAAATCGTCGATACCGATTTCGATCGTCAGGCGGCCCGAGTATCAGCAGTCGGACGTGTTCG
>CAYXEY010000665.1:0-3302 GCA_964464105.1 uncultured Planctomycetaceae bacterium | reverse complement strand
GCTCGACAAACTGCCGCTCGGAGCCGACGACGCTTGAGGCCAGCTTAGTAACCTCAATGGTGTTGCGATCGGCCCCGTGCAGGATGTGCATTCGACCGTCCGAGCGATCAAACGCGAGCTCGCAACTCTCCGTGAAATTGGTCCTGTAGGCTCCCACGAAAGCGAAAGTGCCGTTGGATCGATTGAGATCAAAGGCGTAGATGCGTCCACCGTTTTGGTGGGCCACGAACATGAGTCCGCCCATGCCATTCTGGCTGACGCGGGGGTTGCCATTCTGGTCAACGAAACCGGCAAACGTCAGGAATGAGTCAGGGACGAACGCCATTCCTTCGGGGCCGGCAGAGCCGTTGTAGGCCGGTATGAAGGGCGCGATGTTCCAATCATTGGTGATGACCGGCGTGCCATAGGTGGACACGCCGCACTCCTTGATGCGCCCCTGGTCTTCGATGAGGAGGTAGAGAACCGGTTCACTGTAGTTCGCCTGTGTGACTGCCTCGAGGTCTCCGAAGTTGGTCCATTCGGCGCGGAGGCCGGCTTGCACATCCACCTCAAAGTTGCCGCTGCCGACTTCACGAAGTGCCCAAAACTTGGATCCGCCGGTGCCGCCGTTGCGGCAAACCCAAAGCCGCCGCGTGACCGGATTCCAAAACGCGCTGCTCATATTGACGTAGAAATCGTTGGGCGCGGGCCCCTCGATCCCCGTCATGTTGACGGCACTTCCCAGGGCCTCGGCGGGCCAGGGGACTTCGGCTGATTGGGCCGTTTGGAGCAATGCAGTGAAAGCCAGGACGATTGAAAGAACAGAACCAAACCTCAACTCGATCTTCCTTTTTTTGCCCGCTCAGGACCAGAAAGCACAACCCTGCGCCGCCCGACCGTCTTGATGCGATTCCCAAAATTGTAACGAATGAGCGCCGGCTATCCACAGAATATTGAACACCGCGTATCGATCGGCCGACCACTTGGCTCGATGCAATTGGAACACCAAGCCATTGCCATTCAACGAGTTGCGACGGACACGAGCGCGCTGCTCGCCTTCAAGGCGATACGGCCACCCTCCGGTCACCGAACCGGGAATTCCGGAAACTCAAGTAGGTGCCCAGCCGCGAGCCGAAGGAAAAGCCAAACGTATAAGCCCTTGGTCCGGCCGGACCGGGAGTCGCACGTAAAGAGGAACTTCTCGACGCTGACGTCGCCCACGGTGTAAACCTGGCTGACCGCCGCGGCCACTACTTGTCGCGGGAAGACCTGCTCGATGCAGAAACGACCCTTCATGGCAGTTCCAATCGGTCAACCTGCTTCGCCCTTGGAGGTTCATGCACGAGGGAATTCGGTAGAATCATGTCGCGTCCCTTGAGGCCAAGACCATGGACACCACCCACGCCAGCCTGCTGATCCGAGTCCGCACGCCCCAGGATGCCGCGGCGTGGCGGGAATTCGACGAGATATACCGCCCCATGCTGCACCGCTTTGCGCTGGCATGCGGGCTGTGCCATGCCGATGCGGAGGATGTCGTGCAGGGCTGCATGGAGGCGACCAGCCGGCACATTGCCTCTTTCGACTACGACCCCTCCAAGGGCCGGTTTCGCGGGTGGTTGAAGACACTCGTCAACAACCGCGTTCGGACCCTTCACCGCGACCGCCACGACGTGCAGGCCGACACCCACGCTTTCAATCGCCCGGAGTCACGCGAGTCATCGCCGGAGGAGGTATTTGATCGCATCTGGCGGCAGGAGCATCTCCGCCATTGCCTTAATCGCGTGAAATCCGAAGTAGAGGAATCGACATTCCGCGCATTTCAGGCCCTGGTCATCGAGGAACAGCCGGTCGAAAAAGTGTGCGCCGAGTTGAACATGAGCGCCAACCAGGTCTATCTCATCAAGCATCGGCTGTCGAACAAGATCCGCAAACAGATGCAGGCGATCCTCGGCGAGGAAGAAGACGATTAGGCTCGACTCCGAGATTTCAAGTCCATCTGTTGCGCTACTGATTCGATCTGACTGACACACTGATTCACAGCTGCTTCGTTGCGCGGACTCCGTCCTGGAGAACATCCGCAAACGCCGATGCTTGATCCAGCCATCGCCGTCTCCGCCAAACAGACCGACGCAACCCAACGTCGGGCCCTTCGCACCATCGGGCAACTACTTTCGCCACAGGAAAATGCAATAGCGCACACAAACGGTGGCGGAAGTGTGCGATACGACTCCGGCAATCAGTGCTCGGCCGCCGGGCTCGCTACCCTGGCTGGTCTGTACAGTCTGGGCGGCTTGATGGGTCGCCGACGACGACGCTGACACCTGAACCATCACAGTCTGCTGAGCAAATTCAACCGGCCCCTGTCGTTTGACAGGCGACCGGGGGTGTTTGCGTCCGGCGGCCGTGCGGATACGGAAAGGAATCCAGACTCAATCCGTATTGTGCTATTCCTAGCCCGTTTCCAGATGGCATCATTTGAACCGTGTGTCCGAAACGAGGACCAATATTTCCCAATGCGTGCTGGTGAAAGAAATCACAGCCTTGTGCGTACTGATAATGGAAAAGGGACGCGATTGATTCAATTGTCTTGTGCAGGAGGAATCCAGCAAGGTAATATGAGGCATCGATCGTCCATTACTTTCGTGTGGCAGCGCGTCTGAATCGAACATGAAAATCAGGTCGAAGGCACGCCGTAAACAGGCCGCCTCGATCATGGCCGATCGTGCTGCGCCGCCTCCATCAGAGTCCGTCCACGTGTGTTGGGTTGGATCCCCATGAGTCGCACTGAGATTACACCCAAGGCTTCGACCCGCTGCCCATCAGATGCGACCCTCTTGCGCCTGCTGAACGGTGAACTGGATCTCGTCGAGTCGGACCGCCTCGAACAGCACATCGCCGCGTGTGCCGAGTGCATTCGGCGGCACGACGCCCTGCTGGTGCGGGAGGACTCGCTGCACGCCGAACTTCGTGGACTTACACGCGACGCACAAGCGAACAACTCACCCGACACCGTCACCCACGTGCACGCGACAATGACCCGGTCGCCCGGCTCTCCTGCGTCGAAACCCATCTCAAGTGCGACCTCGCCTCACATGCCCGAAGGCTACGAACTGCTCAGCGAATTGAGCCGTGGCGGCCAGGGCGTGGTCTATCAGGCCATTCAAAAATCGACGAAGCGCAAGGTTGCGATCAAGGTGCTTCTGGAGGGGCCTTTTGCGTCAGCGGCATCGCGAAGACGCTTTGAACGTGAAATCGAACTGGTCGCGCAGTTGCAGCATCCGAACATCGCGCAGGTCTTTGAGGTTGGCGAACACGACGGGCAG
>CAYXEY010000664.1:0-3311 GCA_964464105.1 uncultured Planctomycetaceae bacterium | reverse complement strand
TCATTGGCCATCGCATTCGGTGTTGGCGGAATTGATGCGTCCGGTCGGCGCCTGTCAACTCGCGTCACGGCCCATAGAATGTTCCGCATGTTCTCCGGCATCATCGACGCCATCGGCGACATCGAGTCCTCAGCGCAGACGCCTGCCGGCCGTAGGCTTTCTGTATATGCGACAGGTTATTGGCACGGCGTGAATGTCGGCGCAAGCATCGCGATCGACGGCGTGTGCCTGACGGTAACTCGTGTGCTGGGGGAGGTGGCGGCGTTTGATGTCATCTCAGAGACGCTTCGGCGCACGACGCTGGGAGATCTCGCGGCCGGCAGCCGCGTCAACCTGCAGAAGTCACTGGCGGTGGGCGATCGCGTTGATGGCCACTTCGTACAGGGCCATGTCGATGCAATGGCGACAATTGAAAAAATAGAACAAAGCCAGGCGGACGTGCGTTACTGGTTCGCGCCCGATGCGGCGGCCTTGTCGTATATCATTCCCAAGGGCGGCATTGCGATTGACGGCATCTCGCTCACCGTGGTGAGCGTCCGTGACGGCCTTTTCGACGTGGCGCTGATTCCCACGACGCTGGAGCGCACCACGCTCGGCGCAAAGCTTGCGGGCGCGCGGGTCAACATCGAAACCGACATCCTGTCGCGTACGGTCATTCATTATTTGCAGTCCGCGCGTCCATAATCAACTTGCCGATGAATTTCATTTTCGGACCGCGTCGTGCGCTGCACACTATCATCCCGCGTTCGTTGTTTGCCTAGGTTGCTTCATGGAAATCGATCACGCTCGCGGCTGATCGCACGTACAATGGATGGGTGAGTGGTTTTCACGGCGACGCGTTTCGCCGATTCGAATCAGGAATGGATCATGCCCAAGGGCCGATCGACATCCAAGCCGACCATCGCCGTCACCATCGGCGATCCCTCGGGCATCGGCCCCGAAGTTATCGTCAAAGCCCTGGCTGATGAGTCGTTGCGCAGCCGGGCTCGATTCATTATCTACGGTATTCACGAGCCGTTGGCTGCTGCCGCGGCCGCAGCCGACATTCGCCCTTATTGGATCCGCCTGCCGCAGGAGATTGGCCGGCGAATCGAATCCGGCGTTCTGCTGGCGGATTTTGACGACGTGGCCCTAAGCGGCGGTCAGCGTCCTCGACATCCCACGGTTGAATCGGGCGCGGCCTCGATGCGCTTTCTGGAGACGGCCATCAACGACTGCCAGTCGGGAACGGCGGGGGCTTTGGTGACCGGCCCGATCAACAAGACGGCCTGGCAAATGGCTGGATTCACCTATCCGGGACATACCGAGCTGCTCGGCCACCGCTACAAAACGAGACGCGTGTCAATGATGTTTACCGGCGGGCCGCTGAAGGTGGCCCTGGCCAGTATCCACGTCGGTCTATTTGAATTGCGCAATCAGTTCACCATCGGCCTCGTGTTTCAGCCGATCGATTTGCTGAACGAAGCCCTGCGCGACTGGTTCAACGTTCCCAATCCGCGAATCGCGGTATGCGGGCTGAACCCGCATGCGGGGGAGGGCGGTCGATTCGGCGACGAGGAAGCCCGCGTGATCGAGCCGGCCATCGTCATGGCTCGCGAGGCGGGAATCGACGTGACCGGACCGTACCCGGCCGACTCGCTTTTCTGGCGGGCTGCGAAGGGCGAGTTCGACGGCGTAGTCGCCATGTATCACGACCAGGGTCTGATTCCGATCAAGCTGCTCTCGTTTGACGAATCGGTGAACGTCACGCTGGGGTTGCCGATCATTCGAACGAGTGTCGATCACGGCACTGCCTTTGACATCGCCGGGAAGAACAAGGCCAATCCGGGGTCGATGCGGGCGGCTCTGGCCTTGGCGGTCGATCTGATGGAGAAGCGGACGGCCACCGAGCCTGCTCGGATCATCTCGGAGCGATCCACCCCTGTTGATGTGCCCGAAGAAGTTTCTAACTAGCGGTTTCAAATAGGCTTACATTTCAGTTTCCCGGTTTACCCGACCCCTTGGGGGGGGGCGGTTTCACATCCTGCTTTTTTAGGCAATTGCTCGAATCTTCTGCGATTTGCGCCAAAGTTCTCACTTGCCGCAGGCAGCGGACAGTCGTTATAGTGTGGGCCGCACAGGACGGAACGATTGTTCGGTTGGATTGCAACCGGACGCGGCAGCGAGAGTTAGGTCAATCGAGAGAGTCTCCGTTGGCGCGGCGACGACTCGAAATCCACTAGCAAGAGAATTGTGCGATTGCAAAAAATGCGACGGGGAGTCCGGGCGGATTCACCACCCGGGGGAGATGAATTTCCCGTCGAAGCGGAGATTGTGAAAGAAATCACAAAGTAGGCAAGGAACAGGTCTTCGAGGTTGCCGCAATGTGCGGCGCGACAGGGAGTCAAACGTGAAACGATTGTTGGAAAAAAGGCAAACGTGGCTATTTTTGTTGATTTGCGCGGGCGCGCTATTTGGAACGGCATCGATCGCCTCGGCCAGCGAGGCCGACCTGGCCATTCCGCCATTGGACAAGGCGCATTTCACAATCTTTGGCAGCAGCATCAACGGATGGAATCTTCTGCTTTACGGTGGAGGCGTGATTTGTATCACGCTCGGGTTTAGCCTTTACCTGCGAACGCAGATAAAACGGTTGCCCGCGCACAAATCCATGCTTGACGTTGCGGAAGTCATCTTTCAGACATGCAAAACCTATCTGGTCCAGCAGGGCAAGTTTCTGCTCATGTTGTTCGTCATCATGTCTGTCGCGATGACCTATTATTTTGTTGGTCTGCAGCATAAGTCGCTCGGTACGGCGGCCACAGTTTTGTTCTTTTCGATTGTCGGCATGGGTGGCTCCTACTGGGTTGCCTATTACGGCATTCGCGTCAATACCTATGCCAACTGTCGCACGGCATTTGCCTCACTTCGCAGCCGACCCTGGGACGTCGTGAACATTCCGCTCCGGGCAGGCATGTCGGTTGGCTTGTTCCTGATCTCACTCGAACTAGTGATGATGGTCATCATCCTGCTGTTCGTGCCCCGAGACATCGTCGGCATCTGCTTCCTTGGATTCGCCATCGGTGAGTCGCTTGGCGCTTCGGCCCTCCGAATCGCAGGCGGCATCTTTACCAAGATTGCGGACATCGGTTCTGACCTGATGAAGATCGTGTTCAAGGTCAATGAAGACGATCCTCGAAACCCTGGCGTCATCGCTGACTGCACGGGCGACAATGCTGGCGACTCGGTTGGACCGACGGCGGACGGTTTCGAAACCTACGGTGTGACCGGCGTTGCGCTTATTTCGTTCATTACGCTTGCAGTCAAAGACG
>CAYXEY010000663.1:0-3315 GCA_964464105.1 uncultured Planctomycetaceae bacterium | reverse complement strand
TGTATCGCTTGGTCACGGGTTGCGTGGCCGACGTCGACTGAACCGTTCCCGATGTCCCGATGTCGGCCCTGCTTGTTTCGGGGCCGGTATTGTCAACCGCAGTGCATTTGAATTGGTATTGAACACTTGTTACGTCTGGCATGGTGTTATCTTCCTCCGCGTGAAAAGCCCCGCGTTGCGAGGCATGCGTTAATTAGCGTGCTTGTTCCTGAATCTTCGCTTGCAGCCCCCAGCCGCGCCTCATACAAAATCGCCGGGGTGTTCATCACATAGACCGCCGCGTCGTCCACGCTCGAATCCAACGTGGCCGTGCTGACCGGCGGCTGGTCCCACTCGAATGGGTAATCGCCAACGCTCGCGCCTTTCTTTGAAGTTGGAGGGTTGCTCCAGAACGGTGTGCCGCCATCACGAATGATGTCCGCCGCAAGATGAGCCTCGACGATGGTGTCGGGCCGCTCGCTCAGCGTCACTACATCTGAAACCGCCGTGACCAATTCACCCAGGTTGCGCTCGATGTAGCTTGGTGTTTCGTTGAGCGAGGCCCCGTCGTCACCGCGTGCAATCTCTGTTCGCACGAATCGGAGAAGCGGGCCAGTAGAGTCGCCGTCAATGTCCAGTGTCATGACACCCAGCACATTGAGCATCTTCTGATTACCCAGCGCCGTGCCGAGTCCGTCGCCCAGCGTCACGAGGTCGGCTCCATCGCTCTGCGCCAGGCCGAATCCACAATCGACTTCATGCTGGCTGATATGCCAGCCCAGCACACCGGAGCCTCCACCAGAGTGACTCGGAGCACTAGGGGTCGGCCCCTTGATGTCATTCAGGTTGCCCGCGCCGACCGAGTGGCAGGCCCGGTGATCGTGACCCGTCAACCTGCCGTTCGCCCGATTTCGTCTCAATCTTAAGTTCGCCCGCGCGTGTTCCGCGCCCGGTTCCGTTCGCCCGGTGTTCCGCCCATAGCTGGGGATCGCTGCCGGAGAATACTGGGCATTGGGCGAAGCGGTCACAGACGTGGCGTCGCCGCAGTTTACGCCGCCCGTATGCTGGTGGCTGATTTCAAAACGATTTGGTGCCGTCGATGCGGCATGTACCGCCTCGCACCATGCCTCCTGTGCGGACCCCTCAGTGAAGGTACCGATTGGGCGAAACCTGCATCCACAATGGTCAAACGACGAGGACGCCGAATCACCGGGATCGGTGTAAAACGTCGAGTGCTTAACGATGAACAGGGTGCGATAATCGCCGCCGCCCCATTCAAAGGCGTAATAGATTTCCAGCGGCGATTTGTGCAGTCCACGCGGGTTCGCGGTCGATCCCGTCACGAAGTCAATCAGGTATTGGGTTCGCCCGCCCGAATAAGTATCAATGTTGGCGTTGTTGCCGACCCACGATAGGTCAGGATCGACAGATGGATCGCCCTCGTTCTCGCCGCCAAATTCAGGGTAGGTTTCGTGCGTCGGACCCGGCCAGTACATCTTAATGATGTTCATCGAAATCGCACGATAGGCCGCGATGTTAACGAGCGTGCCCTGTCCGAATGGCCTGTCGCCCGCCTCGCTATAGCCGTTTGTGGTTTCATGATTGCCGTGGGCAATCTTCACCTCGCCGTCAAGGTAGAGTTCAAATGCGAAGTTGCGTTCGTGGGCTGCCCGAACCGCCACGTCACGAAACAGAAGGTTGTTTCGTTCATCAATCGTATAGTCCGCCTTGGCGTAATGGGCCGTGTCGGACATGAGAAAGTCACCGGGCAAAAACGTGAAATCGTTATCCCGGTACATGACCTGATAGCGAATCGCCTTCTCGTAGGCCAATGCCTTTCGGCTGGCACCCGTCGCGTAATTCGCCGGGCCATAAACGATGTTGGCCAAGACGGTCATATCCCAAATGTCGGTATCGGTGTTGAGGTGCGGGTCCCAAATAAATCCGACCTGCCACGGCGCGGCAATGGTTCGCTTGGTCCTGAATTTGTGAAGCCCGCCCGGCAACGGAAATGAGGTCGTAAAGTCATCGAGTGACCATTCGGCCCAGTAAGAAATCTCGGAGTCTGGATCAAGACCCGTAATATCGCCCGCCAGCTGTGTGATGATCTGCGAATCCAGAACGGTCGAAAGCTCCAACACTTCGTTGCAGAAATTCGCCGAGGTCGGGTCGTTCGATGTGCCGTAGTGAATCTTCACCGACACTGTGCCGTCGAGACTGCCGGAGAGGTCCGCCGCATCGCCGAACCCCGATACCACGCTGATTCGCGCCGAGGTTCCCGTTACACGAGACGTATGACATGCGACCGCCGTAGATAACACCGTGTCGATGGACGGTGCGGGCCGGAAATAGAGCCAAGGATCGGCCATGACGCGGTTGATCCGCTTGTCCGAATAGGCGTACATGTCCAGCCGCTTGTCCAGCAGCACGGCCCCGCCGTACTGAATCGTAAAGGCTGTGGCCCCGGCGACACTGCATCCCAGTTGCAGCGACCTGCCGTTGGCGATGGAAACGTTGCCGTTTGTCGTCGTTCCTGTTTTCTTGCCGCCCGCTGCCGTGACGGTGGCATTGTTGCGATTCAGGATCGCCACCGGAGCGCGGCCCGCTCCCCACATAATCAGGATCGTTTGCCAGTTGTCCCAATTAACCTCGGTCGTGACCGCGAAGGTCAGCGTGTCGGTCGCGAGACGGACAACCAGTGCATCAGCCGACGTGCGGACGATGTTGCATCCGCTGATGGCAATCGAGGGTGCGGCCCCATGATTCACGATCACCCGATCGGATGCGGGCGTGCCCGCCGCCCCGGCAGGGTCGCGAAATCGAAGCAGCAGCGAACCCTGAGCAAAGACGTGCGGCGAGCCGCTTGAATTGGCATACAAGCTGATTCCCGCACCCGCCGACGAAGTTCCGGCGAGCGTTTGAACGTAGGGGCCGTTGGTCGGATCGGTGGCTTCATCGACAAACGTAAAGGAGCCAGCCCCTTGCCGGGTGGCACTGGCTCCAACATCGAAGCCGCCATAATCATCAGTGACGCCGATGTTGGCGAATGATGTGCCGCTCGCCTCCGTGAACGGCCAGCAGCCGATGGCGCGAGCCGCCTCCGGTGCAAAGCGATTCAGGACGCGTGTGGCATCGACGACAGTTTTGTTCGGCATCGCCATTATCGATCATCCCCATCATCGGATTCCGCCGCAATGAACGCAGGCCCCAAATGCACTTGCGGAAATTCGTGCTCGAAGCACAAACGCAAACAGCCGCCGGACGCGGGGAGCAGGATTAAAGCTAGGGCGATGAGGCGTTTCATTCCACGACCTCTTCGTAGGTCATCTCAAAAAT
>CAYXEY010000662.1:1270-3325 GCA_964464105.1 uncultured Planctomycetaceae bacterium | reverse complement strand
CCGAGAAGCACGAACTCTCGCACCTGTACGAAGCCAAGATCAAGAACATGGGCAACGCCGGACGCAACGGCGGCGAGTACTACACCCCGCGTCCGCTGATCCGGGCCATGGTGCAGGTGGTGCAGCCCAAGGTCGGCGAACGCATCTACGACGGCGCCTGCGGCTCGGCCGGCTTCCTATGCGAATCCTTCGACTACCTGCGGAGCCAACCCGGGCTGACGGCCGGCGACCTCAAGACGCTGCAGGAACGCACCTTCTACGGCAAGGAAAAGAAGCCGCTGGCCTACGTGATCGCGATCATGAACATGATCCTGCACGGCATCGAAGCGCCGAACATCATCCACACCAACACGCTGGCCGAGAACCTGGCCGACATCCAGGACAAGGACCGGATGGACGTCATCCTCGCCAATCCGCCCTTCGGCGGCGGCGAGCGCAAGGAAGTGCAGCAGAACTTCCCGATCCGCACCGGCGAGACGGCCTTCCTGTTCCTGCAACACTTCATCAAGATGCTCAAGGCCGGCGGCCGGGCCGGCGTGGTCATCAAGAACACCTTCCTGTCGAACACCGACAACGCCTCGGTCAGCCTGCGCAAGCTGCTGCTCGAATCGTGCAACCTGCACACCGTTCTCGATTGCCCCGGCGGCACGTTTCAGGGCGCGGGCGTCAAGACCGTCGTGCTGTTCTTCGAGAAGGGCACGCCGACGCGCAAGGTCTGGTACTACCAGCTCGACCCCGGCCGCAACCTGGGCAAGACCAACCCGCTCAACGATGCCGACCTGGCCGAGTTTGTCGAATTGCAAAAGACCCGGGGCGAGTCGGAGAAAAGCTGGAGCGTCGATCGCGCGACGATTGATACCGCGACCTACGACCTCTCGGTGAAGAATCCGAATGACGGCGAGGAAGTCATCCACCGCAGCCCGCAGGCCATCATGGACGAGATCGCAGCGCTGGATGCCGAGAGCGCGGAGGTGTTGGCGAACATCAGGGCGTTGCTGTGAAGGCAGGTTGGCAAGAGAAACCGCTGGCTGAGGTGTGCCAGATAAAACCACCGAAGGCAGAGGCACGAAAACGACTTTCAGACAATGAATTGGTGTCGTTTGTACCAATGGAGGATTTGGGCATCGACCAGAAAGTTCTGGTTCCGACGCAAGTCAGACCTTTGGAGCAAGTTGCTGGCAGCTATACCTACTTCGCCGATGGCGACGTGCTGCTTGCGAAGATCACCCCCTGCTTTGAAAACGGAAAACTTGGCATTGCCGAGAATCTCTCCAATGGCATTGGATTCGGGTCAAGCGAATACATTGTCTTTCGCCCAAGCTCGGCGGTTGATAAAGAGTGGCTCTATTACTTTCTTTCCCGCCAGTCTTTCAGGACGGAGGGCGCAGAGCGCATGAGTGGCGCTGTCGGCCATAAGCGAATTTCCAAGGAGTTCGTCGAGTCGTATCCGATTCCTGTTCCGCCGCTCCCTGAACAGCACCGCATTGTCGCCATCCTCGACGAAGCCTTCGACGGCATCGCCACCGCCAAAGCCAACGCCGAAAAGAACCTCCAGAACGCCAGCGCCTTGTTTGAAAGCCACCTGCAATCCGTTTTCACGGAGCGGGGTGAGGGGTGGGTAAGCAATAATCTCAAGGCAATCACGACAAAGATCGGCAGCGGCGCAACGCCGCGAGGCGGTGAGGAATCCTACAAGGCCGAGGGCATTTCGCTAATTCGCAGCCTGAACGTCCATGATTTTGCTTTTAAGTACGCAAAGCTCGCTTTTCTGGACGACGCACAAGCTGCTGATCTGTCGAACGTTGAAGTTAAATCGCGAGATGTCCTGTTGAACATCACTGGAGCCTCGGTTGCAAGGTGCTGCATTGTTCCTGACGACGTATTGCCTGCTCGCGTCAATCAACACGTTTCCATAATCAGGCCACTGCCCAGAATATTGGCGCCTGAGTTTCTACACTTTCTGCTGATCTCGAAGCCATACAAGGACAAACTACTTCAGACAGGAGAGGAAGGCGGTTCAACGAGGCAGGCAATTACAAAAGCGCAGATTCAAGA
>CAYXEY010000662.1:0-1260 GCA_964464105.1 uncultured Planctomycetaceae bacterium | reverse complement strand
CGAATCGATTGGCGACCAATTGACGGTAGTCGCAAAGCTAAATGCCATGCTTGCAGAGACTCAACGCATTGAATTCATCTACCAGCAGAAACTGACCGCTCTCGACGACTTGAAAAAATCCCTGCTGCACCAAGCCTTCTCCGGGGCGCTCTAGGAATGCCATCATGAGTATCCCGTTCAGAAGCTCGGCCGCCTTCGGCAAACGCATCGAGTTCTATGTCGTGGGCCTGATGCTCAAGGAAGGGCTGGATGTCTATCTGCCGCTGGTGGATGACGATGCAATCGACGCGGTGATCAAGCGACCAGACGGACGCTTCGTGGAAGTACAAATCAAGGCGCGGTCAAAGGATGTGGAATTCGGCCATGCCGGCCTGTTCGCTGCGCTGACGCATGAGCACCGGAAGAACTACTGGTTCGTGTTCTATTCGGAGCGGATGGACACCCTCTGGATCATGTCGTCCAAGGAGTTCATCAAGGAATCTCGCCAGAACAAGGAAGGCAAGAACGCCGGCAAGCGCACGATATTCTTCAACGGCAAGAACACCAAAGAGCAGAAGGAACACGTCAAGCCGCAATATCAGAAGTACGTTGCGCCGACCTTCCTCCGCATTCTCGAAGGCGATCCTGATCAATAGCGAAGATGCCATGAGCAAAGACGACCACAAGATTGATGCCGACGACCGCACCGTGTTCGACGTGCTGAACGAGCGCAAATACACCGTTGATTACTTCCAGCGTGAGTACAGTTGGGAGCAGAAACACATCGAGCAACTGGTCACTGACCTTACCTCCACCTTTCTTGATGTCTATACCGAGGGCGATCCTCGCGGTGCGGTGGAGCATTACAGCAATTATTACCTGGGGCCGTTCGTCGTCAGCAGCAAGAATGGCATGAAGAGCATCATCGACGGCCAGCAACGGCTGACTTCGCTGACCCTGTTCTTGATCTACCTGAACAACCTGCAAAAGGAACTCGGCGGCAAGGAATCCATCGAGCCTTTGGTGTTTTCGGAGAAGTACGGGCAGAAGTCTTTCAACATCCAAGTGGAAGAGCGAAAGCCGTGTCTGGAAAAGCTGTTTCTCGAAGGGAGCTACGACCCGCAGTCGGATGATGATGAATCGACGATCAATATGGCGCGGCGCTACTCGGACATTGGCGAGGCGTTTCCCGAAGAGTTGAAGGGCAAGGCATTCCCGTATTTTCTGGACTGGCTGAAGTACAACGTGATCCTGGTCGAGATCACGGCCTATTCCGACGAC
>CAYXEY010000661.1:0-3327 GCA_964464105.1 uncultured Planctomycetaceae bacterium | reverse complement strand
ATGACCGCGTCCGGGGCCTGGATGCCGGCGCTGACGATTACCTCGTGAAGCCATTCAGCCCTTCTGAGCTGCTGGCAAGAATTCGAGCGTTGGTCCGCCGAACTTCGGCGGTGGCAACCAATCCCATTCGAGTAGACGATCTCGTCATAGATCTGATAGCACGGCATGTGGAGCGACATGGCCGGCGAATCGAGTTGTCCTCGAAGGAATTTGCGCTGCTGGAGTACCTCGCCCGCAACGCGGGTCATGTCGTGACGCGCACCATGCTCCTCGAAAAAGTGTGGGACATGAATCAAGATCCCTTGACCAACGTGATTGACGTGCAGGTCACGCGACTGCGAAAGAAGATAGACCACGGATTCAATAGGCCGCTCATTCATACGATTCGTGGCGTCGGCTACGTCTTGCGGGCCGAGTAGGGCTTTGACATGCCGCGCAGCATTCGAACGCGAATCACATTGCTGGCCACATCCGTCACACTCGGGACGTGCGTATTGGTCTGTCTGGGTCTTTATGTCGGTCTGCACCTGCTGCTCTATCGCGAAGTAGACGGATTCCTGGAGGGCGAGGTTCACGAATTCCGCGCCATCCTGTCGCACGAAAACGATGACAGCCTGCCGGAAATTGAAGGAGAAATTCGAGCGGAGCTGGGTAGCCGAAGCAACTCCGACCTCGTATTCCGCCTGCTGGACAGCAACGGTCGACTCCTGATAACAAGTCATCCCGCCGAGCGCTTTCCCGATCCGTGGCTGTCGGTCATTCCTGAAGAGTCGGCTGATTCCGGTCCGTCATTCGAATCGCTGGATCACGTGCTGCCGTCTCCCTTCCGGATCTGCTCCGAGCGGGCCGATATCGCACCGCACGGTCGAGTCATCGTGCAGGCGGCCTATCGCGTCGATCGCGTGCAGCGATCGCTTTCCATTTGCAGGGTGCTCTGCATCGTCGCGATCGCGGTGGCTGCTGGCCTTTCGTTCGCCGGTGGCCGCGCCGTTGCCGGGCGAAGTTTGAAACCGGTTGTCAGGATCACGCAGGTCGCCCGTGAGATCAGCGGTCAGCAACTCTCGAATCGCGTCGCGCTCTCGGGCACGGGAGACGAGCTGGACATCCTCGCCCAGACGCTCAACGACATGCTGGCCCGGGTAGAACAGAGTTTCACGCAGATTCGGCAATTCACCGCCGATGCGGCCCACGAATTGCGCACGCCGCTTACTGCCTTGCGCGGCAGTGCCGAGCATGTTCTCGCGCAGCCGCGCACGGCCGAGCAATTGCGCGCCGTCATCGAAAAGAGCCTGGAGTACTACCGCCTTCTGGGTCGGGTGACCGACGACCTCCTGCTGCTCGCGCGGCTCGATGCCGGCCAGGAGCCGCTTCGAATCGAGCGGTTCGATCTCGTGCCTATGATTCACGATCTGGTCGACCTTTACCGGCCGCTGGCCGCGGAGCGCGACATCGACATGTCATTTTCATTCGATTCACCCACTGTTGAGATTGAGGGCGATCCCTCCAAAGTGCGGCGGGTGTTGAACAATGTCGTTGATAATGCGATCAAGTACATGAATGGCCCAGGTAGCGTAGCGATTGCGCTGGCGGTGGAATCAGACTCCGTGCGAATCGAGGTCATCGATAGCGGTCCAGGCATTCCCGATCACGCGATCCCGCGGATATTCGAGCGATTCTTCCGCGTTGACGCCGCGCGGGCCGCGCCGCGCGATGCCGCTGAGCGTGGTGCTGGCCTTGGGCTTTCGATTTGTCAGTCGCTCGTTCGACTGCAAGGTGGACACATATCGCTGCAGAGTGGGCCGGAACGCGGCGTCAAAGTGACGATTCGCCTGCCGGGAAGATTAGTCACATGAGCACGCCCTTTGCGACGGCTGATTCCGGACAGGCACATCGAAGGTTATGAGGGACCTCCGGCCAGTGTCGCGCGATCCGCGCAATTAGGAAGGCCGCATCGCTTTCACCATCGCCACGATGCCTGCCTTCAGCGAGTCCGTTAGCTCCGGCCACGCTGCCACAATCGCCGCCAATTCGGGGTCATATTGCAGCAAATCCGGTAAGCTAGCCGGTAAGCGCTCGGGCGCCATCGACGTAAGCTCTTGCGCGTTCGACCGCTTATGATTTCCAGACATGGGACTTAAAATCCCTTGGCCGTAAGGTCGTGCGGGTTCAAGTCCCGCCTCGCCCAATGACGCTTCTCCGGTTCTTCAGCGTCCAAATGCGATTCCGCATGATGTAAAGCACGTTCACGTCTTCGTTTCCTTTCACCTGCAAGAAGACGCGGCCTCGCCTACCATGATCTGCGGCTGGAGGGTTGGGCGTGAAGCGACGGGTGTGGATCATTTTGCCGGTCGTCGCCGTGGGCGTGGCCGCGGCCTGGGGCGCGTGGCGATATGCCGGACTCGGTGGATCTACCGCCGTTGAAGACTGGGTCCGCCAGTACCTCGTGACCGTGCTGCAGCGGCACCTGAACCCGCAGGTTTACGTCGGCGAGCTCGACTACCAGTATCCGCGCACGGTCAGCATCACCGACTTCCGTCTCAATCAAGACGATATCGACATCCTGAGCGTCAATCAGATTCGCCTCGAACTTGCCGAGATTCCACGCGCCGGCGAACCGATTCGCATCGAGCGGATCGATCTGGCCGGGCCTGCATTTCGATTGGAGAAAACGCAAAGCGGAGAACTCGCGGGGTGGTCAACCCTCATGCGACCCAGTGTGGCACAAGGAGAGCAACACATCGAGCCGGGTTATCGCGTCTCCGATTTCATGCGATTGAAACTGGCGAGCATTCGCAATGGCGCGTTCACCTATCGCGCGGATGTCGCGCAGGCGGAGACGGTTCTGTCGGGCATCAATGCAGAACTGGAGACACCGGCGGCGGGGGAGGGCGCAGGTTGGTATCAACTGATCGGCAAGCTCACACGCGATGAGCTCTTCAGCTTGAGCATGAATGGCCGGATCAACGTCGACAGCGGTGACATCGTCGTGAAGGCATTGAACATACAGGGAGCGCTGGACGAGACGCGCTATTCGATTTTTCCGGAATCGGTCCAAGCCCTGCTTCGACAGTACCAATTGCGGGGGAGTCTGGCGCTCGACGTCTCGGGAGTCTGGTCGCCGAGTGATGCGGACAAGCGAGAGGCGCACGCCGCTGGGCGCTTGGAGAACACGCACTTTGTCCATGACGGCATTGCCATGTCATCAAAGCGCGTGGACATCCAGGCGGATTTCGCCGGCAACGCCATCCAGGCTGTCGCATCGGGGGATGCGCTCAATGGCAACGCAACACTCCGATTCGAAGATTCGCTTGCAGATGCAACTCCAGG
>CAYXEY010000660.1:0-3333 GCA_964464105.1 uncultured Planctomycetaceae bacterium | reverse complement strand
TCGCCAGCGCTGCCAATCCGATCGCCCAGTAATTCAAGTGCAATTGCGGCATGGTCGTTTCTCCCATTCTTATTTGCCGCCCGACGCGCGGCGTGTTTCCAGCAGACTGTCGACATACGCGCGCAGCTGACACACTGATGCGTCAAACGGTTCGAGCGATTGTGCCGCGCGGGCCTGCATGATCCCGCCTTCCATCACGGTGAGGACAAAGCGGGAGAAATCTCTGCGATCAAAATTCTGAGGCAAGCGGTCCTTCGCCTCATCAAGCCAGCGCTCGATGACCGTCGCCCAGTTGGTGAAGTTGACATGGATCAGCTTGCGGATGTCAGGATGATCGTCCCCCAGTTCCAGCGCGAGATTGCCGATCGGGCAGCCCATTTTGTGACCGGTCAGTTCGAGGCCTTTTCGATAAAAATCGAGCAGGACAAAAATGCGGTCGATGGGGTCGGCGGCTGCCTGCTCCGCCGGCCCCATGACCATTGGGTGGAGTAGATCGACGTACTTTTCGAGCACTGCGATCAGCAGAGCTTCCTTGCTGGAAAAGAAGTGATAGAGGCTGCCGCTGTTGACGTCGGCCTCGCGGAGGATCGTGGAGATGCCGGTGGCGTGGTAACCCTGCTCGTGGAAGAGTCGCCGGGCCGTCTCGATCATCCGTTCTTTGCTGCTCATTTCAACCATAATCAGTCTCTTGATTGAACATTCAATCAAATTGTGCCGCATTTGTCAAGCCTTTTTCTAACTCTGGCGTATTCAGATAGATACGCGAATCCGGACGGGGTATATTGGCAGCCTGAATTGCAACCCGGTGACGGAGAGACTGACCCATGAGCACCGCAACCATGACCTCAGGCCTGCACGAAACGGTTCGGCTGTTTCGCGGCGGCGAAATGGTGGCCGCCCTATCAACCCGGCGAAGTCCGGTCTTCAACCCCTCCACTGGCGAGGTCATCGCGGAATGCCCGCTTTGTACCGCGGATGAAACGCGCGAGGTGATCGCTGCCGCCGAGGCCGCATTCCCGGCCTGGAGCGCCACGCCGGTCGTCGAACGTGCCCGCGTGATGTTCCGCTACGTCAACCTGCTCGAAAAAAATATCGACAATCTGGCAAAAACCGTCTCGCGCGAGCACGGCAAGACGCATGCCGAGGCCATCGCATCAGTCCGGCGCGGCATCGAAATGGTTGAATACGCCTGCACCCTCCCGACCCTGACCATGGGCGACACGGTTCACAATCTCGCCAGCGACGTCGACTGCGAGACATACTGGTATCCGCTTGGTGTTTGTGCCGGCATAACCCCGTACAACTTTCCACTGATGGTCCCCCTGTGGATGTTTCCCATCGCCATCACCGCCGGCAACACATTTGTCTTGAAGCCGAGCGAAAAGGTGCCGCTGTCCGCCATGCGCCTGGGCGAGTTGCTGACCGAGGCTGGTCTGCCGCCGGGCGTGTTCAACATCGTGCATGGCGACAGAGAGTGCGTTGATGTGCTGCTCACTGATCCGCGGATTCAGGCGGTCAGCTTCGTGGGCAGCACGCCGATCGCGAAGTACATATGGGAAACCGGCACGAAGCATGGCAAGCGCGTGCAATCCAATGGGGGCGCGAAGAACCACATCATTGTGATGCCCGACGCCGATCTCGATCGCAGCGTCGCTGCATTGCAATCCGCCGCGTTTGGTTGCAGCGGACAGCGGTGCATGGCCGGCAGTTTCGCCGTGGCCGTGGGCAAAGCGGCGGATCCAGTCGTTGAAGCACTGGTCGCCCATGCGTCCCGCATGAAGGTCGGCCCGACCGATCGCCCCAGCGATGCTGACATGGGACCGGTTACGACAAAGACGCACCTGGAAGGCATCCTCGCCAATATTGACAAGGGTGTGAAAGAGGGCGCCAAGCTGGCCCGCGACGGTCGAAGCGTGCGCGTCTCCGAGACCCCCAATGGTTTCTACCTCGGTCCCACGATCTTCGACCATGTCGACCCGACGATGCACGTTGGCGCAACCGAGCTTTTCGGCCCGGTGCTGAGCGTGGCGCGAGTGAAAGACCTCGATGAGGCAATTGCATTGACCCATCGCAGCCAGTTCGGTAACGGTGCGGTCATCTACACGCGCGACGGACACGCGGCCCGCGAATTCAAACATCGCGCCGGCGCCGGAATGATCGGCATCAACGTCGGCGTGCCCGCCCCGATGGCCATGTTCCCCTTCACCGGCGCAAAGCAAAGTTTCTTCGGCGACCTGCATATTCAGGGCAAGGAAGGAATCTTGTTCTACACCCAACAGAAGGTGATCATGAGCCGGTGGAATCCAATGGCCAAGGGCGGGGAGTTCGTGACAACTCGTGGTTAGCGTGCAATTAGGAATTACCAGTTGTGAATTGCGAATGAGCTAACCGCTTGGGCGTCTCACTGATAACTGATAACCGACGACTGACGACCCCCATGCCCAATCGCGGCGAAATCTGCTCCAAGTTCCTCGACAGCCTGACTCACGAGCTTTATCCCTATCAGGAGGAGGCCCTTCTTGCCTGGTTTGAGGATGGCGACGGCATTCTCGTTTGCGCGCCCACCGGCATGGGCAAGACCTTGCTGGCCGAGGCCGCCGTTTACGAGGCGTTACATGCTGGCTCGCGCCTCTATTACACCACACCGCTGATCGCACTGACCGACCAGAAGTTTCGCGAAATGCAGGATCTCGCCGAAAAATGGGGCTTCCCGCGCGAGCGCATCGGGCTCATCACCGGCAATCGCCGGGTCAATCCCGACGCAACTGTGCGCGTCGTCGTCGCCGAGATTCTGCTCAATCATTTGCTCTCGAATGATCCATCCATCGCTGACATCGGCCCCGGTGCGGCTGTGGTTATGGATGAGTTTCACAGTTTCAACGATCAGGAACGCGGCATCGTGTGGGAGCTGTCGCTGGTGCTGCTGCCCAAGCATGCCCGCGTCATGCTCCTCTCCGCCACGGTTGGTAACCCCAACGATTTCGCCAAATGGCTGCGCGAGGAGCACGGCCGCACTGTACGTGTGATTCTGTCCGACCAGCGCCGCGTACCGCTGGAGTTCACCTGGGTCGGCGACAAACTGTTGACCGAGCACCTGCCGGACATGGTCGAGGCCGATGACGCAGCCAATCGCACGCCTGCCCTGGTGTTCTGTTTCAATCGCGATGAGTGTTGGGAGGTGGCCGAGCGGCTCAAGGGGCTTTCGCTCACGACTGCGGCGGCCCGCGAGCAAGTCGAGGCGTTTCTCGAAGAGCGTAAGGACGATCTAGTCGATGGCGTCGGCCCCAAGCTCAAACAGATGCTGGTCCGCGGCGTCGGTGTGCATCATGCCGG
>CAYXEY010000659.1:0-3349 GCA_964464105.1 uncultured Planctomycetaceae bacterium | reverse complement strand
TCGTCAGCGCGATCCACCAGGGCGGCACCAAGAGCACCCTCATCAATATCTACAAGGGCGAGTCGGTGGCGATCGATCTGAAATGCAAGATCGACCGGGCCGAGACGGCGGATCCGCGCGTCGCAACAGTCAATCCAGATCGCTTCGATCGGCTGATCGTGACCGGCACCGGGTTCGGCGCGACGCAGATGCGGATCTATTGCGGCGGCAAACAGGCGAACTTCAGCATCAACGTGGAGTTGAACCTGACGACGCTTCGCAATCTGGTCCGATCCATCTCTCCCAGCTCGCAGGTGGATGTCAGAAGCGTGAATGGAACGGTGCTTCTGACCGGCTCGGTGCCGGACGTGGCGACATCGGAGCGCATCTCAGAGCTGGCCACTTTGTTTGAAGGCGGCAAGGTCCAGAATCAACTGAATGTGGCGGGTGTGCAGCAGACCCTGCTCCGGGTGGTCGTGGCCGAAGTGAACAAGACGGCGATTCGGAACCTGGGCGTCAACTGGGCCATCGGGGCGTCGAATAACTCGCGTGACTTTTTCTTTGCGAACAACCTCAACCAGATCAACCCCACGGTCTTTTCGAGCAATGGGCTGGCGAACATCGTGGCGCCCAATCCGGCGGGTCAGTTGCTTTATTCAGTCGCACCGACGGGAAATGGGCTTAATACAAATGTCACGTTCGGATTTCCGCGGGCCGAGTTCCAGATGTTTGTGAACGCCCTGCGCGAGAACCAGCTCTTCCGCGTGCTGGCCGAGCCGAACCTGGTGTGCATCAGCGGTCAGACGGCGTCGTTCCTGGCCGGCGGCGAAGTGCCGATTCCGGTGACCCAGGGCGGAGCGGCAGTCGGCGCGATCGTGATCGAGTACAAGGAATTTGGCGTTCGTCTGCATTTCACACCGACCGTGGTTGGCCGCCAGATCGTGCGCTTGCACGTGCTGAGCGAGTTCAGCGACGCCATACCGGGCCCGGCGGTGATCGGCGGCCTGCCGGCATTCAGCTTCACGACGCGGCGCGTTGAATCGACGGTTGAATGCGGCAATGGTCAGACGTTTGCGATTGCCGGCCTGCTGAGCGAGCGCGTCCAGGCGATCTCATCGAAGCTGCCTGCGCTGGGCGACATCCCTGTGCTCGGTGCGCTCTTCCAGTCGGTCAATTATCAGAAGACAAATACGGAACTGGTCATCCTCGTGACGCCGGAGATGGTGCAGCCGCTCGATCCTCAGCAGGTCGGGCCGCCGCCGGGTTCGCTGATGACCGATCCGAACGATTTTGAGTTGTTCATGCTGGGCAAGATGGAGGGCACTCCGAATCCACCACCGGATCCGGAAGGCGTTCCGCGGCACGAGCAGCCGGTAAAGACGTGGCCCCTGGCGAACAGCGGCGGGCCGTCGCGTGCGCCGCTGCACGGATCGTGGGGCCTGAGCGAGATAGACGGAGACTGATATTGGATACTGATTAGAGCGTAATCATCGGGCGGATGGAAGGGTTCGCCCGAGCGCAGTCGTGGAAAGGAGAGTAGGTGGATCGCATGTTCGCGCGCGGCCCGCGTATGGGCTTGTGGGCGAATGCGCGAGAGGCCTGCCGGAGGGGAAAAAGATGGCAAGACAGAGCGGACGGTACCAAAAACGTCACCGGGGCGTGGTGCTGACACAGGGAGTCCTGTTCGGCAGCTGCATCGGACTCGCGACGATGGCCATGGCCATCGACACGGGCCTGATGTACAACGCCAAGCAGGAGCTGCAGAACACCGCGGACGCGGCAGCGCTAGCGGCGGCCTCGCAGCTTGGCGCCACCAGCAACGCACTGGACATGGCCGGCGCCGAAGCGGCCGCGTTCAGCGCGCTCAACAAGGTCGCACAGGATGGCCACGATCTCGATGTCGACCACGACGTCGTGTTCGGTCACGCTGAGCTTGTTGGAACCCAGTACGTCTTCCAGGCCGGCGTGGAGCCGTTTGACGCGGTTCAGATCAACCTGAAGCGCGACGCGACAGCCGCGGATGGCCCGGTCCAGTTGACCTTCGCCAAGGCAATCGGCCGGCCCACGGCTCGCATTTACGCCAGCGCGGTTGCCATGCTGGTCCCGCGCGACATCGCCCTGGTCATCGACCTTTCGGGTTCGATGAATGACGACAGCGAGCTTCAGCACTCCAAGCCGTTCGTCGGCACCAGCGGAACCACCCGCCCGGGCGTGCAGGTCAACCTGAGAGATGTCTGGTGCGCGCTCAACGGTCCGGCGCCGGACCGCCCGTACATGCCTGGTGGAACCCAGTATTCGAGTGATACCGGTCCCACCTACGGAACCATGAGCGCCTGGGGTTCGGCGTTGACGCTCGGTTCGTACGACGCAACGACCGACACCGGATTGCTTTACCTCAAGAGCGGCGTGAACTGCACGGACACGAACGTTCTAAACAATCTCACATCGCGGGGCTATAAGACCGCGGCCTCTGCCGCGCCTTCGACCATGTCCGAAGTGGATTGCCTGATCAAGGGCACAAAGGACGGCAACTACGCCAACAACTTCCGCAATCGCGCCAAGGTCATTCTTGGGCTGGGGGAATGGCGAAGTGGCAAGAGCAACAGCAAATACGGAAACGGCGTCGGCGGCGACAAGGACGATCTTGTCGAGGACACAGAGATGACCGCGTTGCTGGCCTATCCCTCGGGCATGTCCGGCGGGAGCTGGAACAGCTACCTCACCTATGTGGCCAGCAGTTCCAACGAAATGACCGGCACCGACTCGGCGTTCCGCTATCGCCATGGTTTGAAGACGTTCGTCAACTACCTGCTGGAGAGCTGCGCCGGCAACAGCAAGACGCCGCAGTTCGTCAGTTGTCCGGAAATGCCCGTGACCGCCGTCAAGGACGCGGTCCAGACGATGATCGACACGATCGTCGATCTGGAGACGCAGGATCACTGCTCGCTGGAAGTTTTCGGCACGACGGCGAAGCACCAGATCGACCTGACCAATCCGACTGGCGGTCAGACACTGGCCGATGCGCTCCAGGCCGTGCCGGACTGCCTTTATCAGCGACAGGCGGCGCATTATGACGGCACCACCAACATCGGCGGCGGCCTGGCCAAGGGCACCGCGGAATTGACCGGCCCTCGCGCCCGCGGAGCGGCCTCCAAGGTCATGATCATGCTGACCGACGGCAAGCCGAACATCGACTCGACTGGCAGCTATGTTGGGGATAACGCATCCTCGGTCATCAGCTACTGCTTGAGCGAAGCCGACAACGCCAAGGCCAAGAACATCACCATCTATACGGTCGGCGTTGGAGCGGACGTCAATCCGGACCTGCTGGAGAGCATCGCCAGCAAGCCCGACAACTACTACTACGCTG
>CAYXEY010000658.1:2817-3352 GCA_964464105.1 uncultured Planctomycetaceae bacterium | reverse complement strand
GACCCAGCGGTCCATCAGCAATATCTTGCCGACGGCGCTGTTGGCGAGCGCCATGCCGGCGAACTGCGTGCCTGGCCAAGTCGGCAGGCGCGTCCAATTCGAAGCCGCCTTGTCGTAACGCAGCGCCTGGACGGTAAACCCACCCGAAGGATAAGACGATCCACCGAAGCGATAGAGTGCCGTGCCCATGTCGACCATGCCGTCATAGGTATGCACCGAGATCGGCGCGCCGCTCGCACCCGTTGCCATGTCGGAGGACACGCCAGTCTGGCCGGCATTTTCAACAGTCCAACCTGCAGGACGCGAGCTACCGGCAAAGTCAAAGCTGGTAAGGATGTTGTTTGACGAATCGGCATGACCACCGCCGTGCACGTACATCTTGGTGCCGCTCGTGGATTTGGCACCACCGCTCCACGGGCGCATGATGTCGTCATTGCCTGCCCACATTGATGGCATGACAGACCGAAGCGTCGAGGTGCCGTTCGAGGGGGCATAGTTTCCCGCGAGGGAGCGCACCTGGAAGGGAGCCAAAGTC
>CAYXEY010000658.1:0-2807 GCA_964464105.1 uncultured Planctomycetaceae bacterium | reverse complement strand
GTACTCTGGCATGGTCGATCGGACGCACGCAGTCGACGCCGCCCCGCTCCCACCTGCGGACATTTGCGGCGGCGGGCACGGCAATGCCTGCGACCTGGCCATGAGCGGCACAGTCGCGCCGAACAGCCCCGCCGATGTCATCAAGAAGTCTCTACGAGTGGACATGTTTCCGTCTCCAGAAAGGCCTGGGTGCTGCGCCAAGGCGTCGACTATATTTCATGCGAACTATATAGGCGTCTCGCGCTTGCGGCCATGTCGCCGGGTGCCGACAGCAAGGGCGCTGCAGCAAGTCTCGAGCGCGCGCCCACCCGCCTTTCTCGCCAGGGGAGCGCGCGCTGACAACTGTGAAACTGGTCACATTCCCGAGAGTGCAGGCGTTTTCCCGAGATTTCTGGGTACGGTGGGTTGCAGGTATGATCTGTAGCAAGTCGATGCGGGAGCGCCAAGTAATGCAGGGGGAAGGGTCGTGAAGGTGGCCGCGCTGAAGGCCGTGATCTGCTGTTCGCTGGCATGGGGATCAAGCGCTCTCGCCCAAGAGGTGCCGGGGTGTGGCGACTTGCACAATGCATACGGCCCGTTTGACTACCGGGATCCGGTCAACAAGCGGGACAATCTGCCGATCGTCGAGACTTTCCATTTCACGCCCGATGTGGAGTCACTTAGACACGGTAGTAGCGGTACGGTCCTCGGCGATCTGAGGTACACACTGCGCGCTTTTCCGAACCATCATCGCGCGTTGAAATCGATTGCCCGCTACGCACTCGCAGGCGGGCAGTTCCCGATCGACGACTCCATACCTTCGGCGGAGTGTTACTTCGACCGTGCAATCGCTTTCCGAGCCGACGACGCGTCAGTACGCGTGATCTACGCGAACTACCTCTTCAAGACGGGTGGGCGAGAGGAGGCGCGCAAGCAATATGAAGAAGCATTGCGGCTCGCGCCCGAGTCTGTCGAGATTAATTACGTAGCGGGGCTCTTTTTCGTTGATATAGGTGATCTGGAGCGGGCGAGAAAGTTGGCCAAGATGGCATATGACAACGGCTACCCACTGCCAGGGCTCAGAAAAAAGCTCGCGGCAGCGGAGGCGGCTGGCAAAGGCTCGCGAAACAATAAATAGCGCCTCTGCAGGGTACGAAGCTCAAAGGCGACGGGGTATCAGCTGCCTCACAGCTGCGCGAAGTTGCGCCGAGAGGATATGCCCAAGTCCCCTGATCGTCTTGCGCGAGTAGGCGCGAATGCCAAATATTTCCCGGGTGGCCGACATCCATTCGCGCTTGTACGCCTCCGACCCCACTCCGTAGTCGATGCAGGTGGAGCCATCGCCATCCAAAGCCTGTTTGAACATTTCGCGGGAGAGAATCGCACCGACTGACAGATCGGCAAATTTCTCATCGTATGCGAGCTTGTAGATGCACGCCTCGCTCCGGGTTGTAATCCAGAACTGCGCCGCAACGGGCCTCCCATCAGCGTAGAGCACTCCCAATCGAAGGCAGTCGTTTGCGGCGAGGCGTCGTGCGAGCTCGGGTATGAATTTTGGATGGGGCTCGGGCCGCTTCCAGCTCGAGTCGTAGACGGTTACGTAGTCGCGCACGCCGCGCAGGAGGTCATCCGTCGGAAACCGGTAGAGCTCGAAACGGACGGCGTGACTCTTGTGCAGTTTTCGGCCCTTGCGCTCAATCGTATTACGCAGGCGAGATGGGCGCGCCGCAAAATACTGATCGAAACCGGTACCGGTGCAGTCATGGTACCAATTCTCGAACTGATGGTGACGGCGCACTGAATAGCCCGCTGTCCCGAGGCCCTCGACAAGTATCGCCGTTGCAGAGTTCGATTCCTTGAGGTAGTCGAGTCGTACGGTATGCCAGCGTGGCCGCTCTGCACTGATGAATTCCACGAGATGGTGGACGGCTTCCCGCACATTCGCCCCCTCCCTGACTATGGGGCCGAACTCCATGGTGTAGTAATTGCTGAGGCTCGAGAGTTCACGGTCCTGCGTATTCCTGGTGCAACAAAAGAAGCAAACCACCGCTTCGCCCGCAGCATCGCGAACCACATACAGTCGTGGCTTCACGGTACCTTCCAGGGTCGTGGAGTACAGACACACATACCAGTCAAGTGACTCAAACCACCTGTGCCGTGTCACGCGGCGGCACAATTGGACGGCGCTCTCCGGCAGATCGTCGAAGGAGTTGTGAACGGAAACTTTCAACGGGCGCGCTCTTTCGCATGTGGCCGAGGTCCGGCCATCGCAGGCTGAACAGGATTATGTGCCATTGTCGGCGGACATTCTGCCCGTATGCTGTGACATGATCGACAAATGGCAGGGGAGAAGCGCTCGCCTGATAAAGCCCAGCGTGCCGGGCACGCCGGCGTGGAGTGTGCGACACGTTGCAGGGGTGGACGAATTTGGCGACGTGGCGTGGTGGCTGCGACCTTGGTTGTCACGCTGTTCTGTGCATATGGATATGGTGTGATCTCACACCGCTACGAGTTGTTTCCCTATCACTATGCGGTTTGGCTCGTGCGCGGCGGGACCTTCAAAAGCTTCGTGTCCGGTGGAGGTTACGGCGTAAGTGTCGGCCGCCGGCCGGTAGGTTGCGCCGGAATTGGGCCACGCACGCTGGTGTTGGTCACGATGGGGCAATCCAATTCAGCCAACTCGGGCGTGGGTCGTTTCGGGGGCGCACCCGGTATCTACAACTTCAATTTGTTCGACGGGCGATGCTTCGAGGCGCAGGACCCCCTGCTGGGAGCTGGGGGCAATGGTGGCAGCGTGTGGATTCCGCTTGCGCAACAGATCATTGAGA
>CAYXEY010000657.1:0-3363 GCA_964464105.1 uncultured Planctomycetaceae bacterium | reverse complement strand
GATCTGATTGAGCCACTGATTGGCAACCTGCCGACGGCGCGTCTGGCCACGACGCTTCGCACGCTGACTGATCCCCGTAAGTCAGCGACGGCGAAGGCCACGAACCTGATGACTGGTCTGCGGCTCAGTGACGTATCGGAGCAAGCGCAGTCGGCGGCCCTCGAGCAGCGTGCCGGCGAGCTGCTGAAGCAATTCCCGGAGGTGCGGCGGTTCACTCGCCGCTACATTCCCAAAGACCGATTGCCCGACATGGGCGAAGCTGATAGGGTCGAGGCACAGCAGTTGCTTCAGTTGCTCGATCTGCTCGCGGAGCGCGGGCGCGAGCGGCGGGAAGAGTCCAAGAAGAAATCCAAATCAAAGGCGCGACGATGAACACTCACGGACCCAAAGAACCGATGCCGACGATGTTCCCGTCCACGCCGGTCCAGAACGTCGGCCCTGGCGGACAGATGGGCAGCAGCGGGACGAACCAGCCCGGATCCGGTGGCGGAGCGTCGCCCGGCTACGGCAGCGGAGCGTCGGCCGGCGGCAGCTTCGGACCGAAAAAGTAACCGGACATTTTTTCGCCGCCGCCGTTGAGAGATGGTTGTCAGCCCATCCAGCCGGTTGAGGAGTATCCGCTCCTCAGCCGGTTTTTGTTTGCGCTGTGGATTGGCAGTGTGCAAAGCGCGTTGTACTATTGCCGCATGGCTACGAAATCCAAAGTCGCTCCGAAGGAGATCACATTCGAGCAGCTGCGCAAGCTGGCGGTGGTGCACGCCGCGAAAGCTGCGGAGCTCCTCGGCGTGCACAGATCGAACGTGACGCGATATGTCACGGGCGGAGTGCTGCAGGGATTTCGCTGTCAGGAGAATCTGTATGTCCTGAAACATGAGGTCGACAAAATCAAGAGGCTGCGCACGCGCACCGCGATGAAGGCTGACGACGGGAAGCGAAAGCCGTGGAAGCAAACGAAGCGAGGCACGCTCCCCCGCCATGCAAAGTGACTACGAAGATCTTGATCTCGGATTGCAGGATCTCAAGTGGCCGACGCCGCCCGATGATCCGACGTCCGATCAGCCCCCTGCAGGTGACGAAGTGTCAGCCCCTCGTGACCCCGTCCCGGATCTGCTCGAGCAAGAGATTGCAGCGGGTCGGGTGAATGGCACCCCAGTTCCCGTGCAGATCGTGCAGCAATATGCGATGCCGCCGGCCCTGCCGCCGCAGCCAGCCGTTCCAACTCTTGTTGCCCAGCAGACGCCCCAGGTCGAAGCGCCGCCTCAGCCGATCAAGCTGATGGTGCGGGCGATCGAGCGCCGGTTGTTTGTGTGCCTGCAGACGATTCCGGATTACGAGCGAGTCGCCAAGCTGCGGATGCCGGAGCTGCCGGCAACCCCTGAGACGTGCGAGTTTGACGATCTGCCGAATCCATCTGATCTGGTGAAGTCGAAGATGAAGTACCAGACGATCCTCGAACTGATCCGCAAGCAGAATCCCCCGCGGGAGTGGCTCGAGGCGATTGTCTTTGCGGAAGAGCAGATCATCGACGGACGCAAGCGTCGACAGCGCGTGATCGAAGAATGCGAGGAGCGGATCCACGCGTTCGACACCGTGCAGAATGCGATTGCGGAGAGGATCGTCACCCTCTCCGGGATCCCGGAGTTCGCACAGATCGCCGGCATTGCGTTCGCGTGCGGCGACGGACCGGTGCACTCACTGGCGGTTGGCCAGCCGACTCGAGGTGGCGGTCCCATCAGCGAGCGGGCGATCCTGGCTCTTTTCTGGAGCACGGTGCCAGCGGTCGCCAAGGTCGTGTGCTGGGGTGATTGCCGGCATCTTCTCTTCACGCGGTCGTGTCTGGCGGGGATCGAGCCGCGCACCATTCGGCCGATTGACGTTGAGGATCTGTCGACGTTCGTTGTGGGTGATCGGAACATGGGGCCGCATACCCTCGAGGACGTCTGTCAGGTCTACGGGCTTGAGCCGCCGATCGATCCGCTGCCGAACCAGCTGGTCGTTGCCGACGCGGTGTCTCAGCAGAATTACACCGGCGTTCAGAGCTCTTCGCTCACGCGGCTGGAGATGCTGCGCCGGTTGTGGATGAAGTGGGAAGGCTTTCACGTTGCTCGCGGCTGAGGTGGAACGATGCACCCGTGGCTTGAAAGTTACGCTGCGCGTGATGGCGGCAAGATCGGTGGCTGGACGCCAGGCGTATCGACGCAGCCGGCTGTGAATCACGAGCTCATCGCCTGCCAAAAGGCTTTCGCCAGCACGCTGCCGATGACTCCCGCTGACGCACGGGCGATCAACCGGCTCAGTCACGGGCACGAGTTTCAGGCCATGTCGCGGCGCTGCAAGTGTGGGATGCCAGAAAAGGATCTGTATCTGCACCGCGATCCGATGGACGTTCCGCTCTGCAAGATCGCATTCCCGCAGTCCGGCGGTTGTTCGCTCAAGGAATGGAACGCCGGCCTCGAGGCAATGAAGTCGAGTGGCCAAACTGGCTTTCTGACGATGGTCAAGGTGACGACGACAAATAATACGTCGCCGCAACCTGATGCCACCGAACCAGAACTGGAGACCGAGCGTCCTAAGCGGAAGATTCTGCACTGATTGTTGTGCAAACGGTGTTGCACGATAGGCTGTCGGCCGATACAAATCTCCCAGCGTCAGCCGCTGGGACCGGTTCGACGCGAACAACTCATCTCATCCACCGCCCGCCGGTGGCCGCCCGCAAGGGGGGCCGTCCCAACCGCGCGGGTTTTCTAATGCGCGAGGCTGTATGCGCAAGAGAATGGATTCCCATGCTAAACCGCTTTTTCGAAAGACAATTCCATTTGATGCGGCGACTGCCGAGATTCCTCGCGAGTTGCAGACGGCTGCGTTTCTGAAGGCGTGGTTTGAATGGTGCGACTATCGATCGAGTTTCCGGTGCAAGGTGACCAAGCGGGCGTGCGAGATGCAGTTAGAGGAGCTCGCTCAGTACGGTCCAGAAGTGGCGATCGCCGCGATCCGTCACTCTATCGCGAATGACTACCAGGGCCTGTTTCCACGTCGAGTGTCGGGGATGATTGCAGGCAAGGTGAGGGCGCCGCAGTTTTCTGGACTGCGACAGTGGGCCGAGCAGAACAAAGAGACTCTGCATCGAGAGTACGGCACCTGATGATGGCACCGAAACACCAGCGTTTCGACACACAATAACACGAGGACGCAAATGGCGAGGAAATCGAAGGTTGCGGCGACGATCAAGTTACCGCCCGATTGGCGGGAGTCGTTCCGAAGCAACACGATGCGGACGTCGTTCAGCCTGAACCTGACTCAGCCGATGATCCAGTTCCTCTGCGCAGTTGCGGATCACGTCGTATGGGACAGGATGCTGTACTT
>CAYXEY010000656.1:0-3375 GCA_964464105.1 uncultured Planctomycetaceae bacterium | reverse complement strand
GCACGGCTCGGGGTGCAAGTCAGAAATCGGATTGCGCTCAGGGCTGGTTAAGAAGACCGTGGGGGGTGGTGCTCACCCCTGAATTCCTCTCTGAAAAATGTCCGTTTTGTCCATCCGAAATACCCCTTCAAATCGCGCAAGTCTTTGACTATTCAGGCGATAAAAATGTCCATTTCGGTCGCGGTGGACATAACAGATTTGGGCCGATTGTGCCCATTTTGTTCGACTTTCGTTCGCGTCTAGTCCCCTTCCGATCAGCTTGATTTCGCAGGCAGATTCCAGGCTGCGCGCACTCTCATCGCGCGCCACCGATAGCCCCCCTAGAGATTCAGCGCCAGTCGACGTCTCGATCGGGGCTTGAGTTCATCGATTTTGACGGGAGATACAAAATGATCGTGAAGCGAATTGACGTGAAGAAGATCAATCCAGCGCCGTACAACCCACGAGTCGATCTGCAACCAGGCGATGTTGATTACGAAAAACTCAAACGGTCTATTGAGACATTTGGCTGTGTTGAGCCGCTGATTTGGAACAAGCAGACTGGCAATCTGGTCGGCGGCCATCAGCGATTCAAGATCCTGCTGGCGCGCGGCGACACCACGGTGCAGGTCAGCGAGGTTGATCTCGCCATAGCTCAGGAGCAAGCGCTGAACATCGCACTGAACAAGATCTCCGGAGACTGGGATGAGGATCGACTGGCGGAATTGTTAAAGGGTCTGGTGGCGATCCCGGATTTCGATGTCTCGCTGACCGGATTCGATAATGTAGAGTTCCCTGCCCTGCTAGATCGCGTGAATGAGGAGTCAGATGACAACTTTGATCTCGGCGACGACCTTGAGGCGCACGCGGAAGCGCCGGCCATCACGCAACCCGGCGAGATCATCCAGTTGGGCGAACACCGCATCCTGTGCGGAGACTCCTCCAAGGCCGAGGATGTGCACCGACTGTTCGGTAACCTCAAGGCCGATCTGATCAATGGAGATCCGCCGTACAACGTCGATTACTACGGCGGCAAGAGACCGACACCCGATCGAGCCAGGCCCAAGCAGTCGCGCCAGTGGAAGCGAATCTATTCCGACAATCTTCCCCAGGTTGATTACGAGAAGCTACTGGAGCGAGACCTTTCGAACATATTGACAGTGATGGCCCCGGGGGCTCCGTTCTACCTTTGGAATGGTCACCGCCAGTTTGGGCCGATGCATGCTCTTCTCACCGAGGCCAATGCGCACATCTCCTGCGTGATCGTTTGGGCCAAGGAGAACTTCGCGATCTCGTATGCGGACTATTCGCAGCAAACGGAGTTCTGTTTGTATGGTTGGAAGCGCGATACGAAGGCAGCGAAGGATGGCTCGACCGCACACCGCTGGTATGGCCCCACCAATGAGACCACACTCTGGGACATCCGACGCGATGCAACCCGTTCGTATCGCCATCCCACTCAGAAACCCGTTGCCCTCGCCGAGCGCGCCTTGCGCAACAGCAGTCAACGGGGTGATCTGGTCTTCGATCCCTTCCTCGGCTCTGGCAGCACGCTGATTGGTGCTCAGCGGCTTGGTCGCCGCTGCTTCGGGATTGAAATCGACCCCCGCTACTGCGACGGCATTGTCCGACGCTACCTCCAGACCCTTGAGCCATCGAACCGCCCTGCCGATCTCGTGGCCAAGTATGGAGGGGCACCCGAATCGTTGCCGTCGGCTTCGGCTTTGCCATTGCTGTCAAATCAGGCGGAGGCTGCCCTGTGAGCGCGCAGCCCATTCGCCCAACAGATGACACCAATGAGCCAATCCTGTCGTTGATCCAACGGATCAAGGCCGGGCAGGTCTCATCCACCTCGATTAGTGCCGAGCAGCGAAAGCGCTGTGTGGAGGTGCTTCGCGCCGAGGGATACGGCATCGCCGAGATCGCCCAGATTCTTCACCGCTGCGAGAAGACCATTCGCCGGGACATTGAGCAAATTCGCGAGGAACGCGCCCTCCGGGGCGATCCGAATCTTGTCCCCCGCCTGGTCGGTGACATGGTCGGCCATGCGGAGGTCTCCATTGCACGACTCCGTCGAATCGCACGGGAAACCTCTGCGACCGCCCTGGAGCGAGCCACGGCCGAAGGCATGGCATGGAAAGTGGCGCGGGACTTAACCCAGCTGCTGCAATCCCTCGGATACCTGCCTCGCTCACCCGTGGGGATTGTCGCCAGCGTTCACTCCCAAGTGTCCACAGATTCCGGCGACCCCGGGGATGAACTCATCGGCGAGCTAGAGCTTCTCGAGCGCTTGGTTGCTTCCAGTTCCATCGCCAATTCCCCCGAAGCCACTCGCTGCGAAGTTCTACTTGAAGTCGCGCGGCAGCGACGAAGCGCAAGGGAAGTCAAAAACATACACGCCAATATCGAAACGAAAGAGAGTGACACTCATGAACCCCCAACAAATCCCCCCGCCGAAGCCTTTGACATCAACGATGCGCCCTCTGAACCTTGAGGCTCGGGTCCGCGCCCTGCGGCGAGACATGGCAGCAAAGTGCCTGCGCATCTTCGCGCAGACCTATTTACCGAAACACCTGGCCAAACCCGACAGCCGCCTCCACCAGGAGCTCTACACTCTGCTGCAGGGCATGCCACCGGGCGGGCGCATCGCGATCGCCGCCCCGCGCAACAGCGCCAAAAGCACCCTCGTGAGCCTTATTTACATACTTTGGTGCATTTGCTATCAGCGGCAACGCTACATCGTGCTGCTCTCCGACACCGAGGAGAAGGCAGTGCAGTTTTTGAGCTTCGTCAAGGCGGAACTCACGGACAACGAGAAACTCCGTGGCGACTTCCCTGAGCTTTGGGCCAATTCGAAGACCCAGCGCTGGCGGGGTGACGAGATCATCTGCGGCAACGGTGTGAAGGTCTCAGCCCTGGGCTTCGGCCAGAACATCCGTGGCCGGCGGCATCGCGAGAGTCGGCCGGACCTGATAATCCTGGATGACGTCGAGAGCATCGACAACACCGCCACCGCCGAGGCCCGCCAAAAGCTCTTCGACTGGTTCGACAAGTCGATCTTGAAGGCCGGCACCCACGACACTCGCGTCATCGTGGTCGGCACTATCGCTCACTACGACGCCCTCCTGGGCAGACTGACCAATTGCCAGCGCAGCCCCCTCTGGGATGGAAGGATCTACCGGTCAATCATCAACTGGTCAGTTCATCAGGAACTCTGGGAGCAGTGGACCGACATCCTTCGAGGTCGAGCAGAACATGGTGGCGCGAATGGGCTGGCTGCCGCCACGGCATTTTTTGAAGCCCACCGAGCCACGATGCTGGAGGGCACCGAGGTCTTGTGGCCAGCGGTCGAGGATTATCACACGCTGATGATCATGCGTGAGACCGAAGGACCTG
>CAYXEY010000655.1:0-3376 GCA_964464105.1 uncultured Planctomycetaceae bacterium | reverse complement strand
GCCGCTCATGGACACCCTCCGCTGGATGCGCGTCGTGGGTGACACGATCTTTGCGGTCGGTGTGATGGCTCTGGGTTGGTTCGTGCTCGGGTTGAAGACAGGCTGGTCAATTCGTCGCGAGCCGGAAACGGCGCTCGCGCCGGTGACCAGCGTCGCGTGATACGGTGGTGATTCCCAGCTCGATCTCAGTGCGTAAGGAGTCGTGTCGTGACCGTTCATGAATTGAGTAATTCGTTCCCAGTTCCGTCACCGGTTGCGGATCCATTCCTGCACGTCGTCGGCCGCATCGTCGCGGTCTGCATTTCGCCGGGTGGCATCCCCAAGACACCCGTATTGAAGGCTGATTTGACGTCGGCTGGATTCGTTGGCGATAGTCATGACCACGAGAAGCATATTCGACCTGATCGCGCCGTGTTGATTCAGGATGAAGAACGTCTCGAAGAGTTTCGCCGCGAGGGCTTCGCACTTGAACCCGGCATGTTGGGTGAGAATCTGACCGTGCGCGGCTTGAACGTGCAGGGTCTACCGCCCGGCACTAAGTTGCGAATCGAGAATGGACCCTTGCTCCAGTTGACCGAGTCGCGCAAGCCCTGCTTCGTTCTTGATCAGATTGACCCGCGATTGCAATCCATCGTTGCCGGGCGTTGCGGCTATCTGGCCCGGGTTCTCGAAACCGGTTGGGCGAGCACGGAGCAGCGCATTGGTGTCGTCGACTAAATCTGAGTTCAAAACGCTATCAACCTGCGTTTGTGCCTAATTAGGATGGAGTTCCGCTGATTCGAGGCGGGTTCGGAGGGGGTGGATGGCGCGAGCCAGGATTAAGGCGAAGGCAATCGGCGCGGGCGCGACGGTACGTTGGGCAGACTTCTGCGAGCCGACACGAAGATGCCCACTTGGAGGCGATCATGCATATTACGCTCGGCGCAAGACCGGATCACGGATTTGATGAGCCCTTGGGATTGTTATCCGATTGTCATCGCCGCATCGAGCAATTCTTGGGCGCGCTGATGTCTGTGAGTGCGTCGCGCCAGGGAGGAGTTCTTGACGCGGCAGAGCGCGAAGTGCTGTTGCGCGCGACGGAGTATTTCCGAGTCGCGGCTCCCCGCCATACCGAGGACGAGGAGGCGTCACTCTTTCCACATTTGCGGGCCAGCAAAGACCGGCGCGTGTCCGCCGCGCTCGCGCAACTCGCCCGGCTCGAGGCCGACCATGAGTCGGCGGATCGAAAGCATCGCGAAGTAGACGCACTCGTGACCCGCTGGCTTAAAGCGGGCACCCTGGATGGTCGCTCTGCGCTATGTCTGCATGAGCTGCTGACCGAACTTCAGGACACCTATCGCGACCATATCGCGTTGGAAGAAGAACACCTCTTCCCTTTGGCAGCCGACGTGCTGTCGAAGTCGAATATTGCCCGGCTTGGAAAAGAGATGGCGGCCCGCCGTGGTTTGACGGCGGGGCCAGTGATGGCGTCGCCACGCGCTGAGACGTGAACACGAAATAATGAGACGGATCAAAGACGAACCGGAAGGGACCATGGCACAACCTCTATTCACAACCGAAACGGCACACGCTGCAAACTTGATTGAACTGATCTCAATTGTTGAAGCGGGCACCGTCAGCAAAACTCTACTTAACGAACCTATCTTCAAACAGGTCCTATTCGCGATGGACGAGGGCCAGGAGTTGAGCGAGCATCGCGCGCCGTACCTTGCGATCGTGCAAGTTCTCGACGGACGCCTGCACCTGCGCGTGACGGGTGAAACGCACACTCTCGGCCCTGGAGCGTGGCTGTTGATGCCACCTGACGCTCCTCATGACGTGCGTGCTGAAACTCCCACGCGGTTCCTGTTGACACTCATGAAACACGCTCAAGCCGCAAAGCTCTGAGGGCGCGTCGGTGCATAGAGACGTGGTGGGCGCAGAGATGGATTCGGGGAATGGAGGCGCGATTTGATGATTCACAGGACCAAACCTGACTGGGATCCACGCAGCCTGGCGGTGCGACGCGATCCGCTTGCGGCTTTCGATGCCATGCGCGAGAAGCAATCGGTAGCGTACAGCGATTTCCTGGGCTGGTCCATCTTTCGACACGCCGACGTTCTGCGCGTGCTGCGCGATCCGGCGAACTTCAGCAGCCGGGTATCACGGCACGTCTCCGTGCCGAGCGGGATGGACCCGCCGCAACACGGCGCGTTCCGCGAACTTGTCGAGTCGTTCTTTTCTCCACCGCGGATGACCGCCTTTGAGCCGATGTGTCGCGAGCTCGTTTTTCAACTGGTTGAATCGTTGCGGCGCGACTCGTGCATAGAGTGGATGGAACGCGTCGCGACTCCGCTCGCAGTCGACATGCAGTGCGGATTCCTGCGCTGGCCGGCGTCCATGCAGAGGCAACTCAGCTCGTGGATGCGAGAGAACCAGGCGGCAATATTCGCCGAAGATCAGGATCGCCTGTCGCAATTGGCGTGCCGATTTGTCGAAGCGGTGCGCGACGTTGTGCGCAATCGGGATGATTCGATCGAGGATATCACGGCCGAACTTCTGCGCGCGAATGTGCACGGTCGTTCGCTGCACGAAGACGAACTGGTGAGCATTCTACGCAACTGGACCGCGGGTGAAGTGGGCACCATGAGTGCCGCCTTCGGCATCGTGGCTCGCTACCTCGCCGAAAACCAAGATCTGCAACGCCTGCTTCGAGCCGAACCCCATCGCATTCCCTATGCGATCGACGAAATTCTGCGCATTGAAGGGCCGCTCGTTTCCAACCGTCGCGTCACGACCCAGGCAGTCGAATTTGATGCAAGGCAGATCCCAGCCGGACAGCGCATCACGGTCATTTGGCTGGCGGCGAATCGCGACGGGCGCGTGTTCGAGGAGCCCACTCGCTTCCGCTGGAATCGTGATCGGGCACTGAATCTGCTCTATGGCGCCGGCCTTCATTACTGCCCGGGAGCCCCCCTGGCACGCCTGGAATTGCGTGTATTCGTGGAAGAGCTCCTCGCGGCCACCATCGCGATCAAACTCGGCCCCGGGTCGTGTGAGCCCGCCACCTATCCAGCGGGCGGGTACAGCCGGGCGACGTTGTCGGTCACCTGGCGATGAACGGCACTTGCGCGCGGGAAAGTGGCGGAATCGCTCCTGCCGCACGGATGCCGGTTCATCTGTTTCCGCCCTTGACCTTACACGCAACTAGAAGGTTAATCTTTCCGTATGTCGCAGGACTGTCGGTTGATGACGATTGGGGCGGTCGCCCGCGCGGCAAACGTGCCAGCGACCACTCTGCGATATTATGAACGCGAGGGAATTCTATTTCCCTCGACCCGGTCTCCGGCCGGCTATCGACAATACGACAAAGAGGCGGTCGCACGAATCCAGTTCT
>CAYXEY010000654.1:0-3386 GCA_964464105.1 uncultured Planctomycetaceae bacterium | reverse complement strand
GGCTGGATGTCCTTGATCAGCCGATTCTCCTGCAGCAGCGCATCGACTTCGGTTTCGCACTCGAGAAAATCGATATCGATCACCAGGGCGGCCATCCGGGCGATGTCCGGCCCGCGCGAGCGCATCAGGTCGGCGGCATCCTGAAAGTACGAGCTGACCCGGGCGCGGAGATCCTTGGCCTTGCCGACGTAGAGCATGCGGCCCTTGGCGTCCTTCATCAAATAGACGCCGGGCGACTTGGGGAAGTTGGCAATATGGGCCCGCAACTTGGCACTTCGGTCGGCATCTTCGGCAAACGAGGCCATGCGTGTATTCTATGTCCAGCCGCGATTACCCGCCGCGCGTACGGAGCAATTGAGATGTCGAAGCGAGCGCCGAATTTGCCGCCCCCACCCCCTGATGATCCCAATGCAAGACCGATCATCTCTCAGAGAGCCGCAGCGCTTTCCAAACGCCTCGCCCCGATTGCGGCCGCAGTGAACCGCTACCTGAAACATCCCTGTCGGATGGACGAAAGCGGGGCATGCCAAATCGGAAATCGACCTTGGGTTGCGCCGCTCAATTACATGATCACGCTTTACAGCGGAATCGAGTCGACACTTCTAGAAGGATACTGCAGGAAGTTCAAAATCGCGATTCCCAATGCATATCGCGAGTTGCTACAGGAGGTCAATGGAGCATTCATATTCGGGATATCGCTTTTTGGAATTCCGTCTTCAATGCTCTCTCGTGGCCTCCTCGATCGCTCCACCCTACAGTGTCACGATCTCTCCACAGCTGTCTTGAGTTGGTCGCGTGAATATCGAGTGGATCAACGACTCTTCCACTTCGGGGGTCGCGACTTTTCGGACTCTGAGAACATCGGGTACTTTCTCGACGAAAAAGGGAAAATCATTTCCGCTCGCGAATCGGGTGAAATCTTGAACCAATGGACTGAGATAGCGAAATTCTTGAGCGACGAACTGGCTGCGTCCGAAGCTTTGGAAGAGTCGCTTCACCCCGCTTGTTGGCACAATCTGCACTAACGTACCTATTTCTATTCAACGCTTAACTGGCGGCAAGCACCAACGTCGCCACCTCTGGATTGATACGACTGCAAAATCGGCGATTCGACCAAGCACGATCGCTCGCCCTCACCCGGTCTTTTTCACCACAAAGGATGAATGACCCCCTCTAGAATATCCAGTTTTCTATTGCCTTCGGTTATTATGAGACAGGCGGTGAAGATGGCGCCCCAGGAGCTTTTTTTGATGAAACGAATCTCACTCGCCGTGCTGCTCATGTCGGCCCTTCCAGTCTTCAGCGGCATGAACTGCCAGGGCACCACCACCACGCAGCCGGTCTGCGAACAGAACTGCGATCCGACCCCCAACAGCGGCCTCGTTATCAAGGCGGTCGCGGCCGATGGCGCGAAGGATGAACTGCTTATCAACGGTGAGTTCGGCGCTCAGCAAGGCAGTGTCATGATCAATGGCACCACGCTCACCGTGAAATCGTGGGGGACGCCGGGACCCATCCAGCAGATCATCTGCGACCTGCCGCGCGAGGCTTACGGCAATGTGCAAGTGCAAGTCGGCACCGGGTTCAGCAACATCGCCCAACTCACGAAATGGGAATTGACGCTCGTCTCCAAGACCCGGATCGTGGCCTCCCCGCCCAGCACGGGTGAGCATAACATTGAGTTCACCAACAAGTTTATTATTCGATCATGTCTGAATAACCTGTTGGGCGCAAGTGGAAACTTCGGGGCATTTGCATCCATTTCGCGCGCCTCTACCGGCGATCTAAATGCGTTTGGCACGATCACCAATCCGCCGGCGGGCGGCCACACCGCGCAGCAAAGCATCACCTATTCGAAACTGCCCCTGACGTTTAAGATCGTATATCCTGGCGACATGGTTGATCCTGCGACGGACCGGTTCTCTGCCAGCAACTTCGTCTGCGGCGCGACGCGCGGCAGCGGCGGCGGGCTCAAACTGCTCTATTCGGTCGCAGGCTTTTATCAAGTCACGGACTCATACAGCCCCTCCCCCGGCGAACACGGCACCGGATACGCAACAAACACCTATTTTGACACATCCGAGCCGGTGTTGTTCTTCTTCGACGGCAATTTCAACATCGTCGCCGGCAGCATGGTCGCCAAGAACGATCCCAACTCCACGCTTGAGTGGCAGCAGGCCGGGGCACAATCGCCGCCGACGAATTAGCGTGAAAATCACTTGTCGCGCAACCTGAGAACACGGAGTCTTGAGAGACGCCTGTCCGTCATGCTGATTGGACGATGGGGCCATCGAAACTAACCGGCGAACCCGGCCCCCATGGCGCTCGCTTCGCTTAACGGACTGCCCCCCGACCATTCCCCGTTGCTCTCGATTCCCTGCCGACAAACCGGCAATCAATTGTTTACAATGCGCCCCGAGCATGGCCGCCCCCTTTCAAGCCGCGGCCGCGTGAGCCCCAGGGAGATCACGACATGTCCACCGTTCGCGTTCTTGCCGGCACCAAGAAAGGCCTTTTCATCCTCACTTCCGATGGAAAGCGACAGAAGTGGAATATTGCAGGGCCCTACTTCGCCGGATGGGAGATCTATCACGCCAAGGGTTCGCCGATCGACCCCAAGCGCATCTTCGTCTCGCAGACCAGCGGCTGGTTCGGACAGATCATTCAGCGCAGCGACGACGGCGGCCGGAACTGGCATCAGCCCGGCACGCCCGCGGGCACCCCGACCACCACGCCCGAGGGCATGCCCATGGGCGAAAGCAACAAGTTTGTCTACGACAACTCCGCCGCCCCGCTGACCACCCACATGCACTTCGACGGCTCAGCGAAGCCGTGGGAGTTCAAGCGCGTCTGGCACCTTGAGCCGTCGCTGACCGATCCCGACAAGGTCTACGCCGGTGTCGAGGACGCGGCGCTCTTTGTCACCACCGACGGCGGTCAGACTTGGAACGAACGCGCCGGCCTGCGCGGACACGGCACCGGTCCAAATTGGCAACCCGGCGCGGGCGGCATGGGCCTGCACACCGTTCTGCTTGATCGAAGCAACCCCGGCCGCATCTACATCGCGATCTCCGCGGCCGGCGCGTTTCGATCCGACGACGACGGGCAGACCTGGCGTCCGATCAACAAGGGGCTCACGTCTAAATACTTGCCCGATCCCGCGCCGGAAGTGGGCCACTGCGTGCATCGCATCGCCATGCATCCGGAAAAGCCGGACACGCTTTTCATGCAGCTGCACTGGAACGTGATGCGAAGCGACAATGGCGGCGATCTTTGGAAGAAAGTCAGCGGCAACCTGCCAACCGACTTCGGCTTCCCCATCGACGTGCATGCCCACGAGCCGGAGACGATCTACGTCGTGCCGATCGAGAGCGATTCGCTGCACT
>CAYXEY010000653.1:0-3393 GCA_964464105.1 uncultured Planctomycetaceae bacterium | reverse complement strand
CGAGGGGTCGAATCAAATGCCATGGTCATAAACGGACTGCGCAACTGCTTGGGATTCGCAATGTACTCATTCTGGCATTCAGCGAGTATCGTCGGCGTAAACGGCATCCAGAAATCGCGATACTTGATAGCCGCATTTATCTTCCGCACGGTATCGTGACGTCGTGGATCGGCCAGGATCGATCGATTACCCAGGGCGCGAAGACCGAACTCCATACGTCCGGCACAGCGACCGATGATCTGGCCCTCCGCAAGCCGCGCGGCAATGTCCTCGACATTGGCATTGGGACAGATTCGATGTCGCAAACCAAGGCCGCTCGACTCTAGGGCCGATTGCACTTCTTTATGAGAAAATGTTGGCCCTAGATATGCCGACTCAAGCGGGGCAAGCGAGTAATGCGACCCCTGACCAGTTTGTAAGTGCTCCCATGCTGCGACATAACACGCCCCGATCGGAAGCGATGTATCGCCCGCCGCCGGACAGACATACATCGAGTCTATTTCAGCCATCTCGGAGATGCGCTTGCAGGCCTTGATGTTTTGAGCCACACCGCCAGAGAAGACCAGGTTTCGCACGCCGGTCTGCCTGACGCATTCGCTCACCCATTTGCACAACACGACTTCGACAAATCGTTGTACGGCCCCGGCGATGGCATCGAAGCGATGTCCTTCGAGAGCGTCGCGAAAATGAAAGTACAGATCGCGCGGCTTCTCGTCATACACGACGTCCAGCCCGCTGATCTTCTGTATGCGTTCGAAGACTTTGTAGGCGGCGGTGACATGACGCTCGTTTGCATACGGCGCCAGGCCCATGACTTTGTACTCATGCTGCACGGGCTTCATGCCCAGCAGCAGGGTAATGTACTGATAAACATGCCCCAGGTGATTCTCCGTGGTCCGGGACAGCTCTTCGCGCCCCTCGGCTGAAAAGAGCGAAACAGTACCATTTGAATAATCTCCAAAACCCTCGCACGTCAGGGCGATCGCCGGCTCTCGAATGGGGCTGGCAAAGTAAGAGTAGTAAGTGTGACAATCCTCATGCGTAATCGTTCGAATGCGCTCTAGTGGAATGTCGAGCACGCGGTGCGCGACTTCAAGTCTGATCTCGCGCATCCTCTTCATGTCAGCGGCATTCATGTACCCACCGAGCAGATCGTTGAGCGGGTACTGAGTGTCATAGCTGAAATCAACGCGCTCCTTGTATAAGTCATAGTATGACACTTTGCGACCTTCGAGCAGCGTGGGCTTCCAATATGCGTGCTGCTCCTTCACCCAATCGGACACGGAGAAGTTGGCGTTGCGCTTGATCTTGGTAAGCACGGGGTTCCAGTTGTGTGTGGCAAGGGCAACGGTGTCGACCTGTGCTGCATCAATTCCGGCGGTCTTCAGGCAGGCGGCGATCGAGTGTCTTGGAAAACCATAATCGCCTTTTAGGCCGCTGAATCGCTCCTCCTGCGCTGCGGCCACGATGCGGCCATCGATCATAAGCGCCGCCCCCGCGTCGTGTGCTTCTTGAATACCCAATACGATCATTTAGGTTCACCTCTCGGTGTTCAGTCAGTTCCTCGCAGTGGCATTTAAGAATGCCTGCGTACTGACAATCGTGAAAAGCAGCTTGTTATCGTCATCTGAAAGCAATTCCTGATTGAGTAGCTTCTCAACAGCATCGCGTCGCACAATGTCAAAGATTGCCGGCGATTCCATGATCGTGGCCACGACGGCCGGACTACGCACGTCGAGTAACTCTCGAATCGACCCGTTGAAGCCAACCTTGCGACGGTTCCAGAGCACGAAGTCCGGCACAAGACCAGTCAGGGCGGCCCGCAGTGGATACTTGGTGTATGCATCTCGAATCAAGTGCCTTCGCGGGATTCGGAAACAAAATTCCGCCAGCTCCCGATCGAGAAACGGCGACCGATTCTCAATCGAATAGTACATGGCGTTCAGATCGTCTTCATGCAGGATCGGCGGCACTACCTGGAGAAACAACTCGTTGAGCATTCGGTTGCGGAGCAGATTCTTCGAATAATTACCCTCCACCGACGTGATGCGACAGGGTTCGATTAAGTAAGCGTCTACGTGTCGCCTTGCAGCCTCCGCGGACCTTGAGTCGCGGCGACTGACATAGTCGCGCGGATCTCTCAATGCAGCATTGCGGATCATCGGCCTGACGTGTGTCGACCATGCGCTGAGTTTCGCCTCGTAATCCTCTTCATGAATGGATTCAGCAAGCCAAAGATTGTGATGCTCTAGGTAACCAGTCAACAACTCATCCGCACCGGTGCCGCTGATCGACACGCGATAACCCTGTTCGGACATCGCTCGCATGACCAGCCAATGCAAGTAGTAACTGATCGTCAGGACGGGTGCGTCGTGTTGCCGAACCAGCGTGGACATGCCATCCAGAAATGCCACACCATCGCACTGAACGGTCGTATGTCTGATGCGCAGTGCGTCCGCGCACCTTTTTGCGATTGCAGACTCTTCATAGCGCGGGTCGGTCGATTTGACTGTGAATCCGTGGACCTCAGCGCCGAAACTGCCGTGAGCCAATGCGACTAAAGCGTTTGAGTCGACTCCGCTGCTCATGCAAAACGCGATCGGTGCATCCGCGCGGAGTCGGAGCTCCATTGATTGAGTAAGCCGCTCTCGAACGCCGTCCACAGCGGCGTCCAGTGACATGGCGTCGTCCTCGTCGAAGAGGGGCTGCCAGTACCGCACATGCGTGTTTTCTCCTGAACAACTGATTCTTAATGCCGACCCGGCAGGCACCTCACCCACGCCCTTCCAAAACGTATGAGAGCGCCCACATACGGCCTTGTAGCCTTCGGCCACGTAGAGGCGCACATGATCCAGATCAGGCTGTGTTAATTCTCCAGACAGCGCGCGGAAGTACTTTATTTCGGAGCCCCAGTAGACTCCGTGTGCCGCATGCTGAACATAAAGCGGTTTCTCACCAAAGCGATCACGGCACAGAACTAAGTCGCCAGTCCCACGATACCATGCAAACGCCCACATCCCGTTACAGTCATCAAGCCCGTCAATGCCGTGGCGAATTAACTGCTCGAGCAGAACCTCGGTGTCGCTCTCAGTCTTAAACTCTCCTCTGCATGCCGCGAGGTTTTTTCGTAATTCACGGTAATTAAAGACCTGACCATTCAGCGCAATGACTGAGTCTCCGCGCTGCATCGGCTGATTTGCACGATCGTGTCGATCAATGATTGCAAGCCGGGAGTGAAGTAAGAGGACTTGTCTGCCTGTCGGAGTTGTCTCGCGAAAGACGCCACTGGCGTCCGGTCCGCGGCGCTTCATCAGCCCGAGGCAGGCCTGAACGCGCTCCTCCGACGGAGGTTGTGAGCCAAGATAGCCCGCTATTCCGCACACGCCGGCGCTC
>CAYXEY010000652.1:0-3408 GCA_964464105.1 uncultured Planctomycetaceae bacterium | reverse complement strand
ATGGTGGCCCGCTGATAGCCGAAACGCGTCCAGATGGCACATTGAAACAAGCGGCCGCCGTCCATCGGATACATGGGGACAAGGTTGAACAGCACGTTCAGCATGTTGAACTGAAAGATCAGCAGGAGCCAGCCGCGCCCGTCTCCCCAGGAAAACGGAGCCGCGCGGAGAAAGTTCATGGGATTCCAGTTCACGCTGAAACCCAGCGCCGCCGCGGCCAAAAGGAACAAGGCGACGTTGACCAATGGTCCACAAATGACGGTGATGAACTCGGCGCGGGGCGTGCGCGGAGGCGAAACAAAAGCCAGTCCGCCCAAGGGCCACATCAGCACTTCGTCTGCCGTGCCGCCGACTTTGCGACAGGCGTAGCAATGGCCGAGTTCGTGCAGGAAAATGGAGCCGAACACGACAATCAGAAATCGAAGCGTATAGCTGACGCTGTCACCGATGGCGATGTTCCACTTGGATGCGGCCGCGGCGGAGTCGATCAGGCAGTAGAGGACGTACAGGATGAAAAGGATGTGAATGCGGATGCGGATGCCGTCCAACGTGAACAGGCGCGGCGCCCAATTCAGCGGATTGTCTGAAAATCCGCCGCCGCCTCCACCATAATTCGGATCAGCATAGGGCCGCTGTTCCCAGCTCATGCGGATAGCCCCCGGTCCATCGCCCAGCGCATCAGCACGATGAGCGTTTTGGCATCCACGATGCTGCCGCCGCGCACCTCGCGCAGGGCCGCGCTCGCGGGCATCTCGTCCACGATGATACGTTCAGTCGGCTCCAAACGTTGAACGGTCTTGGTCAAATCCGTCGCGACGTAGGCGGTCAGCAACTCGCTCATGAACCCGGGAGACGGATAGAACTTGCACAGCTCTGTCATGCACCCCGCGCGATAGCCGGTCTCCTCCTCCAACTCACGATGGGCGGCGTCAAGCGGGTCTTCGCCTTCGCGGTCGAGAGTGCCCGCTGGAAGCTCCAGGAGCGTCTGATCGATGGCGTGCCGGAAGTTGCGGATCATCACGATTCGGTCATCCGGCAGCACCGGCAGTACGACGACCGCACCGGGATGCCGGACGTATTCGAATGAATGAGGCTTGCCGGTGTCATCGATCACCTTCCGGCGAACGATGTCGAACTTCCGGCATTTCAGGATGACGTCCATGAAACAACCCAATCATCGGTCGGATCGACCAGCCATACGCTCTGATTATACGACGGGCGTGGCGGCGTTCAGTTTCAGCGAGATGCATCCACGGCAGAATCTGAATAAATGTAACATCAACACCCACAATATGTTACGGGCTGATTAGGGTACTGTCCGCCTTGGCAGCTGAGCCCATTGCTCCAACCTAGAGCTCGATTTGCCGTGATCGAAAAGTCGATTACAATGATCCATTCGAAAAATCGGCATCGGACGAACCGCCCAAAGTGGGGCGGAGTTTTCGCCGATCGCGAAAGGCAGGGCCCCATGAAACCGGAAATCCACCCCAAGTATCAGAAGTGCGTCGTAACCTGCGGTTGCGGTCACTCGTTCGAAACCCGCAGCTCGGTTCCGACCATTGCCGTCGAAATCTGCTCAGCGTGCCATCCGTTTTTCACCGGCATGCAGAAGTTCGTTGATACCGCCGGCCGCGTCGAGAAGTTCCAGAAGAAGTTCGGCGGCAATTATTTCCGCGCCCCGAAGAAGGCCGAATCGACGCCCGCCAAGGCTTAGATACGCTGAATTGAAATATGAACACGCCGCGCGCGAGAAATCCCTCGCCGCGGCGTGATTGCTTTTACGCATATGCCATTCCCGCCACTCCACCCCGCGTTCGCCGCCAAGCTCGACGAGATTGCCGCGCGCGCAACCACGCTCGGCGATGAAATGAACGCCGCGGCCATGGCGGGTCAGTCCGCGTTGCTGGTCAAGCTCTCCAAGGAGCTGGCTGGGCTGGGCCGCGTGGTGACGCCCTACAAGGAGTATCGCAAGCTCGCCGCCACGCATGCCGAGAACCAGGCAATGGCCGACGATGCCGGCAGTGATGCCGAATTGCGCGAGATGGCCCGGGCGGAGCTGCCGGATCTCGAGCATCGCGCCGAGTCCATCATCGAGGGGCTGCTGGATCATCTCATCGCCGGTGAAGACGCCACCGTCGATTCGATCATTGTCGAAATCCGCGCGGGCACCGGCGGCGACGAGGCCGCGCTCTTCGCCGGCGATCTGCTGACCATGTACACCCGCTATGCCGAAACGCATGGCTACAAGGCTGAGGTGCTGGACAGCTCGGTCAGCGATCTCGGCGGATTTCGCGAAGTGATTCTCTCGGTCAAGGGGCCGGGGGTGTATACCGACTTCGGCTACGAGGGCGGCGGACACCGCGTGCAGCGTGTGCCCGAGACCGAGACCCAGGGACGCATTCACACGTCGGCTGCCACGGTCGCCGTGCTGCCGGAAATTGAAGAGACCGAAGTCGATATTGACTGGGATAAGGACGTGCTTGAACACGTCTCCGCCGCGGGCGGCCCCGGTGGGCAGAACGTCAACAAAGTGGCCACGGCCATCCGCATGGAGCACAAGGCGACCGGCATCACGGTGTCGATGCGCGACGAGCGCAGCCAGCACAAGAACCGGGCCCGCGCCCGCCGCCTGATGGCCAGCCGCGTGCGTGATCATTATCTACAACTGGAGCGATCGAAGCGCGACTCGACCCGTAAGACCATGATCGGCTCCGGCGACCGCAGCGACCGCATCCGCACCTACAACTTCCCGCAGAACCGCTGCACCGATCACCGGCTGAACGAGAATTTCTCACTGGAAAAAATCGTCGCCGGACAGATGGATGAGCTCATCACCGCCCTGCGGCGGCATGATCGGCAGAAGCGAATCGAGAGCCTTTGATGGTCCAGTTTGTCTGTAACTAGTGATCGAGCCAGAAAAGAACCGGCCCCGCGAGGGTTGCTCGCGGGGCCGGGTGATTCAATTCAACTAATTGGCAAAGGACGCCTTACGTCGCCTCGCCGGCCCCTGCTCCGGCCAGCTCCGGCTCGGTCGTGCCGCCTGAGGCTTCGAAGATAAGCTTCTTCTCGCCGTCGACTTCGCCGGCGTCCACGGTGACCTTGCTCTTGCCTTTGTACTTCCTTCGCAGGATGTTCTCGCTAAGCGGGTCTTCGAGGAACTGCTCGATGGCCCGGCGGAGCGGACGAGCGCCGAACTTTTCGTCGGTGCCTTTATCCAGCAGGAAGTCCTTGGCGGCTTCGGTCAGTTCCATGGTCAGACCATGCTCGACCAGCCGCTTGGAGACCTTCTTGATTTCCAGGTCGACGATGTTGACCAGCTCCTTGCGTGACAGCTTGTGGAAGACCACCACCTCGTCGATGCGGTTGAGGAACTCGGGCCGGAAGTAATTCTCCAGCTCGACCTTCAGC
>CAYXEY010000651.1:0-3410 GCA_964464105.1 uncultured Planctomycetaceae bacterium | reverse complement strand
ATGAACAGCACGCCGAAATAGACCGGATCGATGCCGGCCTGCTTGATCACGGGCATCAGGACCGGGGTCATGATGAGCACCGTGGGCACGAAGTCGAGCGCGGTGCCGATCAGCAGGACCAGCACCATCACGGCGAACATCAGGAGCGTCTTGTCATGGGCGAACGGCTTCAGCGCCTCGCCCATGTGCTCGGGAATGTTGGCTATCGTGACGAGCCACGCCGACACGAACGCCGCCGCGACGAGGAACATCACGGCAGCGGAGGTCTTTGCCGCGGAGCTGAACAGTCGGAACAGGTCGCGGAAACGGATCTCCCGGTAAACGAACATGCCGACGAGGAGTGCGTAGACGACGGCGACTACGGCGGCCTCCGTCGGAGTGAATATTCCGAACTTCAGCCCTCCTACGATTATCACCGGCAGTAACAGGGCCCACACGCCATCCACGAGCGCCGCGCGCACGTCGCGCAGATTTCGCCGCGGCAGTGTCTTGACGTCCTCGCCACGGATGACCCACCACCACGCGAACACGAGAGACAGACCCATCAGGATTCCCGGCACGATCCCCGCGAGAAACAGCTTGGTGATCGAGACTCCTGCGGCGACGCCGAAGATGATGAAACCGATGGACGGCGGAATCACCGGCGCAATAATGCCGCCGGCCGCCATCAAGCCGCAGGCGCGCGGCAAGTTGTACCCGGCTTCGCGCATCATGGGAATGAGGATGGCGGACAGCGCGGCGGCGTCGGCGACGGCAGAGCCCGAAAGGCTGGCCATGATGATGGCCGCGAAGATCGCGACGTAACCCAAGCCGCCACGCTTGTGGCCGACCAGCGCGAGCGCCAAGGTGACGATGCGGCGGGAGAGTCCTCCTGCGTTCATCAGCTCGCCAGCGAGCATGAAGAACGGTACGGCCATCAATGGAAAGCTGTCGGCGCCATTGATCATGCTCTCCGCGATGATCCGCGGATCGAACGCGCCGAGCTGAATCATCAGGGCAATGCCCGAGACCAGCAGCGCAAAGGCGATCGGCACGCCAATCGCCATGGCACCGAGCAGCGAGACGAGAAAGACGGTGACGGTAATCACGCGTTGCGTCCGTGGCCCGGTTTCGCGCTGGTCGTCAGTCGACCGTGGTACCCGACGGAGAGCGATCTTCCGACGCGATTCTCTTCAATGCGCGCCGCATGCCCGCAGCTACCACCAGGACCATCAGCACGCTCGCGACGAGTCCAACACCGAACAGCAGCACCATGGGGAAGGAGGCCGCTTGCGAGTACTTCCCCACGTTGGTGGCGGTCTGGTACCAGCTTCCGACGAAGAACAGCACGCAGCAGACGACGATCAACAGGTCGCTCACAACCCGGCATGCCATTCGGCCTTGGGGAGACAGCCTTCGCACGTACGAGTCGACTCCGAGGTGTCCCTCTTCCCGCAGCACGACGACGGCGCCGATGAACGTAAGCCAGACGAACGCGTAGCGCGAGAGCTCCTCGGTCTGCGCGATACCGCTGTGGAACACGAATCGCAGGACGACGTTGGCAAAGACAATCACTACCATCACGGCGAGCAGGCCGACGAGCATTCCCTCGAGCAGCTTCTGGATTCGGTCGATCAAGGGCATGGCAAGAGTGTCTAGCACATGGGCCGCGCGGGAACGCTGGGCGCCCCGGATGCGGCGGTCGGCCGCATCCGGGTGTCGTTGCTGCTACTGCTGCACGGAGACGATGCGCGCGAGCAGGCTCTTGTCCATCTTCTCGGTGAACTGCGGCCACAGCGCCCGCGCCGGAGTTTCCCAGAGCTTCATCTCGGCCTCGGTCGGCCGATATACGGTGACCTTCTTGGAGATCGTGTCCAGAACAGTCTTCTCGTCATCGCGGTCCGCGGCGTTCGCGATCCTGAGCGCCTCGGCCGACGCGTCCCGGATGACCTTCTGCAGTTGCGGGTCGAGCGCGTCGAAAGTCTTTGCGCTGACCTGGGCCACGTGGAACGTCATCAGCGTGCGCGTCTCGGTGCCGTACTTGACGAGCTCCTGGAAGCCAAACGCATTGATCGCCGCCGCCTGGAGGTTCAGGCCGTCGATCATGCCCTGCTCGAGCGACGGGTATGTGTCCGACCAGGGAAGCGGTGTCGCCGTGAAGTTCCAGGACTTGAGGAGCGCGATGTCGATCGGATTGGACAACGCGCGGAACTTGAGCCCCTTGACGTCTTCGGGTGTCCGCAGCGGTCGCTTGTTGTTGATGAGCAATCGGAAGCCGCCGACCTCGATGTGGCCAAGCAGCACCGTTCCAGCGTCATTGCGAAGCTTGTTCCGGAGATAGGTGTCCACCATGGGATCGGCGAACACCTTCACCGCGCTCTCGCGCGACTTGAGCACGTACGGCAGGTCGAGCCAGAAATAGGCGTCGGTGACTACCCCCTCGTTGGCAGCCGCGCCGCTGCCGAAGTGGATCGTGCCGAGCTTCATGCCGCGGAACACCTGCTCGTCACCGCCCAGCTGCCCGGAGTGATGGACTTGCAGGCGGATCTTGCCGCTGGCGCGCTCGTTGACGCGCTTGGCGAGCTCGTCCCAGTAGATTGCCACCGAGGTACCCGGCTTGTAGGCGTGAGCGACGCGCAGCACTTCCTGCGCAGCGGAAGGGGGGGCAGGCAGCGTCGCGGCGATCGCGAGCGTGATGCCGGCAAGGCAGGATGCAAGTTTCATCGTATTCCTCCGGTGGATGTTCTTGTCGTGGGCCGGGCAGGCGCGGCTGCAGGCCGCGGCGCCAGGATTGTCCCCGCCGGATGCCCGCCATCTCCCATGGGACACCGGCGAATCAGTTTGATGCCGCTCAACCCATGATGACCTGCCGCAGTTCCATCATGTCTTCGATCGCGTACTTCGGACCCTCGCGGCCAATGCCGCTCTTCTTAACGCCGCCGTAAGGCATGTGGTCGAGGCGCCAGCGCGAAGGCGCGTTGACGTTGATGCCGCCGAAGCGCAGCGTACGCATCGCCTTCAGCACGATGTCCATCGAGTTCGTGTAGAGCCCGGCCTGAAGGCCGTACGGCGTCGAATTCGCCAACGCGAACGCAGCGTCGATATCGTCGTAGGGCATCATGCTCACGACCGGGCCAAAGACCTCGCGGCAGACCACGGTCATCTCCGGCTTGACGTCGGTGAGCACCGCGGGCGTCACGGTGGCTCCCCGCCGTTCCCCGCCGCAGCGAAGCCTCGCGCCCTGCCCCACCGCCTCGAGGATCCAGGATTCCACACGCCGGGCCGCGTCCTCGCTGATCATCGGGCCGATGTCGGTCGCGGCGTCAGCGGGCGATCCGACGACGAGCTTGCGCGCGCCGGTGACCATCTCCTCGACCATCCGCTCGTAGAGATCGCGATGGACCAGTATCCGCTGCGTGGAGATGCAGCTC
>CAYXEY010000650.1:0-3412 GCA_964464105.1 uncultured Planctomycetaceae bacterium | reverse complement strand
GGCTGTACTACGAGCGCAATCAAGCGCAAGTGGATCAGCACTGGAAACAGGCGCAAGAGGTCGTGCAGGCCGTTGCACAGCAGTTGCAGGCAGTTCCCGAGTTGCAAGAGGCTCAAGCCTTGGTATCGATGTACCAAAAGGCCATCGAGTCGATTGACATTGCGGAAATGCAGCAATTGGCGACGGACGATCCGGCCAAGTATCTCGCCAAGCTAGCCGAGTACAACACGCTTAACCGGCGGTTGTCCGAGGCGCAGACGAAGGCGCAGGAGACGGCAAAGCAGTTCACCGAATCACAGCAGCGATTCCAGTCGGAAGCACTGAAACGTGAGCGCGAAGCTCTGTTCAAGGCGATTCCCGATTGGAGAGACGAAGGAAAGTTCGCCCAAGCGAAGTCAAGAATCCTCGGCTACATGGCCGAGCGGGGCTTTAGCGAGCAGGAGCTTTCAAGTCTCATGGATCACAGGGCGCTACTCGTGGCGTATGACGCTGCGCGTTTTCGTGAGAGTCAGAAGGCGTTGAAGGCATCGGCTAAGAACCTCGGCAAGAAGCCGGCGGTTGCGAAACCTGGTGCCTCTACTACGCCGGCTCAGGCGAATGACGAGCAGACGAAGAAGCTTCGGGAGCAATTGAAGAAAACAGGAAAGCTCGATGATGCAGCGAAGCTGTTCGAGCGATTCGGATAGGGGTAAATCATGGCTCGCGCCACCAATCACACTTACACCGGCAACAAGATTGCCGAGGACTTTCACAACACGGTCTACGACATTTCGCCGACCGACACGCCGTTTCTCACGATGGCGAAGCGGTTCAAGGCGACGAGCACGCTGCACAATTGGACGTATGACGTTCTGACCGCAGCCGCTGCTAACCAGCAGGTTGAAGGCGATGACTTCGATCCGACTGCTCGTGCGCAACCGACGACGTTGAACAACTACACGCAGATTCTGCGCAAGGATGTCAACATCAGCGGAACCTTCGAAGCGGTCAACAAGTACGGTCGCAAGTCGGAGGTCGCCTACCAGACGGCGCGCATGTCGAAGGAAATCAAGCGTGACCTGGAATACGCTCTTGTTCGCAACCAAGGTGGTGATGCTGGCACTGCTGCGTCGGCTCGCGTGATGGGTTCGATGGAGTCGTGGATTTCGTCCACGGCTCCGGGCAACGCATACCGTGCGTCCGGTTCGACGGGTGGCACTTCGTCTGGTTATGCCGGTGGCGTGGCGAAAGCCCCGACAGACGGCACGGCGACGGCGATGGTGGAAGCCGACCTGAAGGGCGCGCTTGCTTTGGCGTGGGCTGACGGTGGCGACCCGAGCGTCATCATGATGAGTTCCGCCAACAAGCAGATCTTCTCCGGGTTCACCGGAATCGCAACACGTTTCAACGATGTGAAGGGTGCGACCAGCGCCAACATCATCGGCTCGGCGGATGTGTACGTCAGCAATTTCGGCGTCCACAAGGCGGTTCTGAATCGCTACATGCGCGATCAAGCGGTCCTGTGCATCGACCCCGATTACGTCGGTGTCGCGTTCCTGCGGCCGTTCCAGCGCATCGATATCGCCAAGACAGGTGACGGCGAGAAGAAGGCGATCCTCTGCGAAGCGACGCTGGTGGTTCAGAACCCGCTCGCTCACGCGAAGATCTACAACTGCGGCTGATAACCGCTGACTCACGGAGGGCCGGGGGAAACCTCGGCCCTTTTTCTTTGTGAAACGAGTTTTAGACCATGACCCGGTAACAGGCGTTACCGAGTGGTTCGAATACGACCCGGTATCAGAGAACACAACGATTTGGTCGGAGCAGCCGGATCGTGACATTCGCGCATTCGTTGACAACGTGACTCGGCAGAGGAACGACGACGAAAAGACGCGGCGCGGGATCAAAAACGACTGGTGGAAGTACGCGAGTCTTCCGCCAATCGTAATCATGGAACTGCGCAACAAGGGCATTGACGTTTTCAACAAGGATCACACCAAAGCGCTGCTGAAAGAGATCAACACTAACTATCCATCATTGAAGGCCACGACCAAATGGCACAGGTAAGGGAGATGCCTGCCAGTGAGCAAAACGAGATTCTTCGTGATGCTCGCAAGTTGGCCGAGGAAGGCGACTATGAGCGGGCTTCGCAGATCGCTTTCAGGGTCTTAGAGCGTGCGCCGAACAGTGCTTTGGCGTTGCACCTGTTGGGCTATATCTACCTGATGGTAGACAAACAGGTCATGGCTTATCAGTTCTACCGCAGGGCTTTGCAGGTAGACAGCAGGCACGCGGAGATATGGAACAACTTCGGTCGCGCTGCCGATGAATTGCACCTGTATGACGAATCGGAAAGCGCGTTCAAGCGGGTATTGCAGATTGACCCGAAGTACGCGGCGGGATGGGCGAACCTAGCGGTAAGCCTTATCAACCAGGCGCGCTACAAAGAGGCGTTGGTGGCCGCAGAGAAGGCGATTGAGCTTGACCCAGAGGCAAAGAATGGATGGATCAACATCGGCTTTGCTTCTCTCGCGCTGGGCGACTGGCAGCGTGGCTGGCATGGCTACCACATGGCTTTGGGTGGCAAGTTCCGCCAGCCTGTTTGTTATGGCGATGAGCCTGAGTGGGACGGTAAGCCGGTCGATTGCCTCGTTGTCACTGGCGAGCAGGGGATAGGCGATGAGGTCAACTTTGCTCGGATGATCCGCGACGCCGCGAAGGACTGCAAAGAGGTCGTTTACGACTGTCACCCGAGGCTAGTGGGGCTGTTCAAGAGGTCGTTTGCCGATCTGCCGAATGTGGTCGTGTACGGCACGCGGAAAGACGTTTCGGTGCCGTGGCTGGCGAATCACAAGCCGGATGCGCATATCTCTCTGGCGGATTTGGGGATGTTCTATCGGCAGTCGGACGTGGACTTCCCGAGGGATGCGTATATCACTGCCGATCCTGAGCGGGTCATGCAGTGGCGTGCGCTCTTTGACTCGTGGGGCAAGCCTGTTGTCGGTATTGCGTGGTCAGGCGGCAACTTCCTGTCGCAGTCGGTGATTAGGAATGTGACGGCTAAGTCGTTCAAGCCGCTGATTGAGGCGGTTGACGCGGTGTATGTCTCGCTTGAGTACAAAGACCCGAGCGTAGAGATCGCGGAATCTGGACTGCCTATCAGGTGGTTCGAGCGTGCGACGATGCCGAAGGACTATGACGAGACGGCGGGCCTTGTTGGTGCGCTGGATATGGTCGTCGGAATCCACACCAGCGCCTTGCACCTTGCCGGGGCGATGGGCAAGCAGGTCAGGTGCCTGGTGCCTGATGTTCCGCAGTGGCGGTACTACCGAGACGATATGCCGTGGTACCCGGACTTCCGGCTGTACCGCAAGAATGGCCTTCCGTGGGAGACGGCGATAGCGAAGATCGGCAAAGAATTGCAGCAGAGGAA
>CAYXEY010000649.1:0-3416 GCA_964464105.1 uncultured Planctomycetaceae bacterium | reverse complement strand
CAACGTGGCTCGGGCTGACGGTTGCCTCTACCCCGGCAGACGTGTTGCGCATCCTGTGGGCGTCCATTGTGGCGGGGGCGGCGGCGACTCTCGGGGGCCGCTGGTTCCGGTGGCAGGTAGACGCGTGGCACGCCCGCCGCGAGCGTGACGAGCTGGTGCGCAAGGCGAGGGGCGAATGAGCCGCGCCGCCTGGATCGCGGCCATTGCCGACACCGAGGACGCGTGTGCGGTGGCGCTGAGGGCGCGGGATCGCCTGGCCATGCTGGAGACGTGGCTGCGCTGGCAGATGCGGCGCGGGCGTGTCAACGAGACGGACGGGGCGGCGGCTCTGGCGGACATCGCAGCGGCGCGAGCCGCGGTGCAGCTTGTGTTGGACGCTACGCGGGCGCACAGGGGCGCTCTGGCGCGAGAGGTGGAGTGATGGCGACAGTAGAACAAACGTTATCGGTTTGGCAGCAGGTGGCAGAAGAATTCAAATGCGATCACCCGTACACGCAACTTACCAGGCACACAAAGAGCAATGGTGTGCACTGCGTTTACGTTCAGTGCGTCCGTTGTGGCGACAAGGTGAAGGAAGCATCGAAAGCTGGAGTCGATATTCTCAGCTTACCCGTATGGAACACAAAGCTGCGTGACGAATGGAATCGACTGCGAACGGCACGACTGGCCGAACTCGAAAAGGCCCAAAGAGAAACCGCGAATCAACAGTGGTGGAAAGCGTATAACGCATACCTCAGAACTTCACAGTGGGCGCAACTGCGCCGGCGCGTGATCGTGCGTGACGGGTTCCGCTGCCAGAACTGTTTCACGGAAGTAACTGACTCAACCGCAGTTTGCCATCACAAGTCCTATGACGGTTACAACCGGCGCGGGCATTCGTTCGCTTTTGAGTGCGTCACCCTCTGCAAGTCCTGTCACGACGATTACCACGCGGATCAATCATGACAACCTCACTTCCCCGAGCCGCCCTTTGGTATGCGAGGCACGGCTGGCACGTCTTCCCGCTTAGACCCCGTACGAAAGAGCCCTTCGGCGGGCTCGGCGTCTACAACGCTACCACAGACACCGACCAGGTAATGGACTGGTGGCGCCGCTGGCCACTGGCAAACATCGGCCTGCATTGCGGCGGCTCCGGCCTGCTGGGCCTTGACCTCGACGCTTACAAAGAGACATTCGCCGGCGATGGGTTTTTGAGCCGGAGCGATGAAGAGACGATCACAAACCTCACCGGCTCCGGAGGAACGCACCTGTTGTACCGGATGCCAGAGGGCGTGACGTATTCGAACGCGACGGGCAACCTCCCGCCTGGAATCGACGTGCGCGGGCAGGGCGGCTATCTGGTGCTGCCGCCGTCGATCCACCCGAACGGCACGCCGTATCGATGGGAGATGGGCTACGGGCCACACGAGATCGAGGCACTGCCGCTCCCACACGAACTTCGCTCCATTCTGGACCAGGCGCGCGTCAATCAGCGCGTGGTAGGACCGCCAAACCGGTATGCGGTGAAAGCAGCTTTCAAAATTGTGTTGGCGCTGATTGATGCGCTCGAGCTGGATGTGTCAGAGCCTGCCGTCTATGACGGGGAGGGACGCCGATGGATTTTGAAGACGTGCCCATTTCAGCCGGCGGACAGCCCGCACAAGGCGGATCGGGGAGCGTTCCTAGTAATCGCTCGCGACGGCCACATCGCGGCGGGCTGCCATCACGCACGATGCCAGGAAATGTTCAAGGCGGAGAAGCTGTCGGGGTGGCGCTGGCTGGTGCGGCAGTCTCAGGCGGTGCGCCCATGACGGACCTGAGCGCGCTCCTGCTTGAGGAATCGCCCGACGATGAAGGCAACGCCCGTTGCGCTCATGCCATGTTTGCAGATGAGTTCTGCTTTTCGGCGGCACTTGGCTGGCTCCATTACACCGGAACTTACTGGAGACAAGACGCAGCCGAGGCGGAGGTAGACAAGGCGATCCTGGCCATGCTCAAGCAACGCAGGTTGCTTGCAGTCGGAGCGGGAAAGGAAGCAGTCGTCAAGGCAACGCCTGGCAGCACAAAGCGACTGCGCGACTGCAAGGCGATCTTTCGCTCTTTGGTGGATGTGGACTCCGACTGCTTTGACCAACATCACGCCGCGCTGAATGTGGCGAATGGCGTGTTGGATTTGCGAACGAAGACGCTGACGCCGCATTCGCCGGCACAGTATTTTACCTACTGCTTGAACACGCCGTATGACCCGAACGCAGACGCGGAAACCTGGACCAACTTCCTGCGCGAGGTCCTGCCGGCGACTGACGGCGAGGCGCTGCTTGCCTATCTTCAGATGGCGGTTGGGTACACGCTCACCGGCGAAACATCGGAAGAGTGCCTTTGGTATGTGTTCGGCCCCAGCCGCTCGGGCAAGGGGGCGTTTACGGAGACGTTACTCGCCTTGCTTGGTACTCCGCTTGCTACCGAAGTGGACTTTGCGACCTTCACGGCAAAGCGTGAGGGCGATACGCAGAACTTTGACCTGGCTCCGCTCAAGCCGGCCCGCCTGATTATCACCTCCGAGTCTAATCGCTACGAAAGCCTAAACACCGGGAAGATTAAGCAGCTCACCGGCGGCAACTACATCAGGTGCGCCTACAAACACCGCGCACATTTCACCTATCGCCCCCAGTTCAAAGCTTGGCTCGTCTCAAATCATCCTGTCTCCGCAGATGTGGATGACGATGCCCTCTGGTACCGCGTCAAGGTCCTCGTGTTCCCGCACTCGCACATCGGCAGGGAAGACAAGCATCTGAAGCAGCGGCTCCGGGCGCCTGCCGTGCTCGCAGGCGTGCTGCGCTGGGCCGTGGACGGGGCAGCGGCCTGGTACGCAAGCGATCACGGACTCGCACACCCGCCCGCCGTCGATACGAACACTCAGACGCATCGCGACGAACTCGATATGGTGCAGCTTTGGATCGACGAATGCTGCCACGTGTCGCCTGGGACGTGGGCATCGCACGAGAACCTCTATCACAACTATTCCGAGTGGTGCAAGACGAATGGTGTCGAGGCAAAAAAGGCGAAGGGCTTCACGATTGCCCTCAAATCAAAGGGGTTCCTCAACGAGTCCCGCTACAACGCCGCGACTGGTTCTAACGTCCGCATCATTCAGGGTATGGGGCTGCTTCGATGATTACGCAGGAAAAGTCCAAACAATCCGCGCGATCCGCGCGACCGCGCGCTACCTCGAGAGATTCTTCGCGCGGATTGTTTCGTTTCGCGCGGATTGTGCCATTCATACGGATCGCGCAGGTGTTTCACACTTTTTCTCTTAAGCGCGCTTAAGAGAAAAAGTGCCAACTATCCGTATTATCCGCGCGAAAGGCACAATCCGCGCGAAACCGTTCCCGTTCCTTCCCTACAGAAAAGGTGCCGCTTATGTCACTCGCAACGTT
>CAYXEY010000648.1:0-3417 GCA_964464105.1 uncultured Planctomycetaceae bacterium | reverse complement strand
TGGTTTCAACAGCACGGCGTCGATCTGCAGGTGACTGACGATGCCCTGGTCGAAATGGCCGACCGGGCCATCCAGAGCGGCACCAACGCGCGTGGACTGGAGCGAACCCTGGCCAAAATGCTGGCCCGCCTGGAATGGCAACTGCCGGAGCTGGCCGCCGATGGGATTTGTCGCGTCACCGTGACACGCGAAGTGATCCTCGGTACGGCCGAACCGATCATGCACCCGTCCGGCAGCGCGCAGACGCATTCGACTCCGACGTCCCTCGCGCTCCGGCGCGAAGCGCAGCAGTTGTTATCCATGAGCCGAGCCACCGGCGCTCAACGTGCGGCCCCGCCTTCGTTGGAACCCCTGGCCCTTCCGCCCATCCGCCGACCTGGCGCGCGGCGATCAAGGGAAACCAAAGACCACGCGCTGCCGTTCGAAAAGCCATGACCTTTTCGATTGGTGAATCGAATCCATGATCGTGACAGGTTGACGGCATGCGAACATCCAGCCTGATCAGCGGCCGAAACTGACACCCCCACTGACTCAGCGTGCTGCACTGCGACGAACCCAGTTGACGACGTTGTGTTCAGTCTTCGACGTCGCTCGTCGAACCCGTGGCCGGGACAGCGGTTGTCTCCGGACGCCCGGCCATGGCGGTCGTGCGCCATCGCGCGGCGAGTTCGGGTTGATCCCACTTTTCATACAGGCTTGCCAGCGTGACGGCGACCCAGTACGCACGTGACCGATTCGTCGGGTAGTACTTCGCGGCGATGTCCTGCGCTTCTAGCAGAACCGCCTCTGCTTCGCCCAGAAGCAATCGGCCCTCCTCCGAGGTGCCGCCTCGTGCAATGAGCAGGCGACCGAAGTCGTAAAGCCGCCGGCCCAGAATCCAGCGATCTTCCGATGTCTCAGTGCGAGCGCGGCGAATCCCCTCTCGACAAAGGTCTGCGGCCGCGGCCGCGTCGCCGGCCGCCACCAGAAACGTCGCTACGCTGTTAATACCGATCGTCACGGTTTCATGCGATTCCGTATGCATGCGGCGGCGCATGTCCAGGGCCATGCGGGCATATTCCGCGGCCTGTGCCGGATCGCCTTTCTTATACAGCAGGTATGCATAGTTTCGAAGACAGACCGCAATGCTCACTGCATCGCCGGCGTAGGACTTCCGGTATATCGCGATGGCCTGCTGGAAGAGGTCGTCGGCCTCGTCGAGCCTCCCCTGGGCCTGCCGCAGGATCGCAAGACTGTTCAACACGAGGGCAACATGCGGGTGGTCGGGGCCCAGCCGCTCGCGCACGCCGGCGAGTGATGTCTGATACAGGGTCTCGGCCTCGTCATAGCGTTTCACGGTGCGCAACAGCGCCGCCAGGTTCTTCATGCTCAGAAAGACCGTGGGATGGTGCTCACCGAAGCGCCGGCGGTAGTGCTCAAGGGCGTCACGGAGATTCTGCTCCGCTTCGGCGTATCGCCGGGCGGCGCGATCCAGGTAGCCGAGCTGCTCCAGACATTTGCCGACCCCCGGCGCATCGCCTCCGCCGGACAGGCGATAGACCCGCAGTGCCTCGCGGCACAATTGCTCTGCCTCCGTGTTGCGTTGCTGATCCTCCTTGAGCGCGCCCAGCTCCACCAGAACATCCGCGACACGCGGATGCTCCGCTCCCAGAAGTTGCCGCCGCGTCAGCAGTGCCCGCTGAAGCAGCGCTTCGGCCGCCTGAAGTTCGCCGCATTCGGCCTTCAGACCAGCCAGGGCAAGCAGGCTTTCGGCGACGTCATCGTGATTCTCGCCATGCAACCGCTCGCGAATTTGCAAAGCTTCCTCGAGTTGAGGGCTCGCTTTTTCCCGCAATCCAATGGCTTGATACGTATTGCCGACTGCGGCGCGCACCGCCGCCAGAAGCTCGGGCTGGTTCCTGAATCGATCGCCAACCTGCACGGAGACTTCATCCAGCAGCTCACGCATGGTGAAGCCCGGACCTCGAGCCAGTTCCGGATCCGGCGTGCGGACGACATCCAGCAGCATCTGAACGACAGCCTCAGCCTTGGCGGCGGAGGCGAGCGCCTGGGCCTCGTTTTCGGCGGCGCGCTCCGCCTGTTGTGATGCCCGCCACGCAAACGTCGCAGTGCCCACCGCGCCGATCAGCAGCGCCGTCAGCGCCAGCCCCGCCCCGATCACGACGCCGCGATTGCGTCGGGCGAATCGCGACAGAACGTAAAGGGTGCTCGGCGGGCGGGCGGTGACCGGCTCATGCCGGAGATAGCGGAGCAGATCGGCGGCGAATTCGGCGACGGACTGGAAGCGTCGCGATGCATCCTTTTCGATGGCTTTGGCAATAATGGTATCGAGATCGCCGCGGAGCTTGCGATCGATCGAACCAAGTCCCACGGGCACGGATTCACAAATAGTTCGGACCGCATCGTGCAGCGCGAGGTTGGTCAGATCGTGCAGCGACCGTCCACACAGGAGTTCGTACAGGATTGCCCCGAGCGCGTAGACATCCGTGCGTGTGTCGACCTGGCTGCCGTCACCGCGGGCCTGCTCGGGACTCATGTATGAGAGCGTACCGATGAGCTGACCGGCCGAAGTATGCTGTGTTGAAGTCTGAATATCGGGAGTCGTAATCCGCGCGACCCCAAAATCCAGAATCTTCGGCTGGCCGGCCGCATTTACGAGAATATTGGCCGGCTTCAGATCGCGGTGAATGATGCCATTTTGATGGGCATGCTGAATCGCGTCGCAGACCTTGAGGAACAAGCCAAGTCGCTGCTCGATGCCGAGCATCATGCTGGTTGCATGGCGAACGAGCGATTCGCCCTCGACCAGCTCCATTGCATGGAAGGGCTGCTGCGAAACGTGGCCATCCGCATACACGACGTCGGCCATGCCGGCGGCATAGATGTGGGCGATGCCCTGATGCCGCAGCCGCGCCAGGGCCGCGGATTCGAAATCGAACCGTCTCCGTAAGCTCTCTGAGATCGCGTCGGGGCGGATCAGCTTGATCGCCACGCGTCGATTCGGCTGCTCCTGGACGGCCTCGAAAACCACGGCCATTCCGCCCCGGCCCAGTCTGCGACAAACGGTGTAGTCGCCGATCCGCAGCGGATCGTGGTCGTCGCCCGTGACAGGGGGACCATAGAAAGGCTGTTCGAATCGCGTTCCGGCGGCTTCGTGACTGGTCAGCAGCTCCTCCACCTCGCGACGAAGGCCGTTGTCGTTTTCGCAAAGCTGGTCCAGAAGACCGGCACGGCGATCTCGCGGCAGATCCATGGCGCGCTGAAACACGTCTTCCACCTGGGCATACGAGTTGCTCGAGCCGAACGAACTCATGGCTGGCATTCTGCGCTTTTGAGTTCCTTTTGGAGTCGCGCAATGATGTAGCGCCACTCCCGATCAACGGTCGCCGGTGAAACGCCGATCGCCGCCGCCACCTC
>CAYXEY010000647.1:0-3422 GCA_964464105.1 uncultured Planctomycetaceae bacterium | reverse complement strand
ATCAGCGTGGCCGCGCCCTTCGCGTCGGCGGGCAGCCACGGTTCATAGCGCCACACGCCGCGACCCTCAAAGCGGCTGCTGGCCAGGTCTGCATCGGCCAGGGCGATTTCAAGTACCTGTCCGCACTGGGCGCAGGTGTAGATGATCTGTTCGAGCGGATAAGTCGCGGCGCAGCCGATGCATCGCTGAATCATCGCGGACCCTCCACCAGGGCCGCACCCGGCGCAGGCCGCGCCACTCGCGCTTCGCAATCCAGTCCGGCGTCTCGAAACGCCTTGCACATGGCCCTTGAAATCTCGTCGCCGTGGCCGTCCGGGCCGATGACCGCGAGAATCGTCGGCCCCGCTCCGCTGATGGTCACGCCCGAGGCCCCGGCGGCCTTCGCGGCTGCGCGAACTTCATCAAACGCGGGAATCAGCGGTCCGCGGGCTTCATCGGTGAACGAGCCTTCAATCGCATGCCCCAGGGCCATGGCATCGCCCTTGAGGATGGCGGCGGCAATGGCCCCCGAGCGTGCCGCGCCGCGGGCATAGGTGGCAATCGAAACATCGCGCGGCATGCGCTGCCGGGCGACGCTGGTTGTCACGTGAATCGACGGTGTCGCCATCACGAATCGCAAGTCGCCGGGCACGTCGTAGCGCGTCACGCCCAGCGGCGGACCTTTATCGACAATCGTAAATCCACCGAGTATCGCGGGAGCCACGTTGTCGGCATGGGCCGAGCCTGCCGAGGCGCGTTCGCCCTCCGCGGCCAGTTCGATCATCTGCAGTGGGGTCAGATTCAGATTTAGTTCCGCGTTGGCCGCGAAGATCGCCGCCGCCGCGCTGGCCGCGCTGGAGCCCATGCCGCTGCCATGACGAATGCCCTTGTGAATCTTCACGGCCAGGCCGCGACCCGGCGCATGTTTCTCCCACAGCGCCGCCAAGGCCAGTCCAGCCGTGTTTCGCGCAGGATCGGACGGCACTTCACTCGCCCCGACGCCGACCACCGACAGCGCTATTCCCTGTGCGGCCGCCTGAACCGTGACCACGTCAAAGCCGACGCTGAGCGCCATGCCGAATGCGTCATAGCCCCAGCCGAAGTTGGAGGTCGAGGTGAATGCCCTGGCGGATACAGACATGCGTCAATCCCTGACGAGTTTGCGGCAAACATGGCCGCTGCGTGCCAATTCCATTTCATCGGCCCGCGCGACGTCCGAAATTGGTTATCGCGCCCCGAATCCCGGCTCTTCGCGCAATCGTTGCATGAAGATCGAGACCCGCTCGCGTGCATCGGGCTCCAGCATGCGCGCACCATACTGGGCGGCGTAGAACATCTCCGTGATGTCGGACATCTCCTCCAGGTCGACGTGGCGCAGTTTCAGCCGCGCGGCAAACTCACGCGGCGTCTCCCGCTCGGCCTTCACGTGCCCCTTGCGGGCCAGCAAGTGCAAGACGCGGTCGTAGAACTTTGCCTCTGGGACGCGAACTGGCGCGGCAACGCCGCGCTGACCGCGCGGCAGAAACTCCCGAACCAGTATTCCCACGATCCACAGCACGCGCAGCCCCGCGATGAGCATGACCGCGCACAACAGCAGAAAAAACCAGTAGACCGCCCGCTGACCGTTCGAAAGAAAATTCGGACCCCAGAAGAAGTCGCCGATGGTTCGCCAACTGATCGATGCGCCCTTCTGCCCGCTCAATCCTTCGAGCCAGTTCAGAAAGCCCATGACCAGTTCCTGTCGATGATCGGCGTCGAACGCCACGACAAATGTCGACCATTCAAATTGCAGGTAACCGGCCAGGCGCTTGAGCTCCGACATCAGCCCCAGTTCGGTGCCGCGGCGCTGGGTGGCGGCGGCCGGCGTGGGATCGAACAAGGTCCATCCGCGACCGGGGAGAAATATCTCCACCCAGGCGTGGGCATCCCGGGCGCGAAACTGGTAGTAGCCGCCGACCGGATTCAACTCCCCGCCGTAATAGCCGTTGGCCAGCCGGGCTGGAATGTCGAGCGACTGGCACATCAGCGCCAGGGCCGATGCAAAGTACTCGCAATGGCCCCGCTTCGATGTCAGCAGGAAATTCTGAATCGGATCGCCTTTGACGCCGCGCGTGCCGGGATCGAGCGAATAGGTGAAGTCCGATCCGTTGAGATGCCGCATGAACGCGTTGACGATTCGTTCATGGTTCGCCGGGTCGCTGGGTTCACCCAGGCCGTTAGCGATCTTACTTGCCTCCTCCATGATCCCTGCCGGAATCGTGTACTTCACGCCGCGCTCCGGCTGTTCATTCTGATCAAACCGGTTGAGCCGGCGAACCAACCGGTCGTTCAATCCCGCCGGCGACTCAATGACGTAGTTCAACATGCTCCGACCGGCACTGGGCGCGGTGATCGACTGGTCGCGATCGTTGGCCCGAATACTGCCGATCATCTCAGATCCGAAAGACAGCGCCGGATAGAGGGCGAAAAGCACGCCGCCATCGGTCCGATCGAGCCAGACTTCCTGCTCGATGATCTGATCGCTGGGAATCAGGCCGCGGACCGACCACACCGGCTCCGGCAAGGCTTTTGACTCGATCCGCACGCGCTTGGATTCGCGTGAGTTTGTGCGCCGCCAGCGTCCTCGGTAGTAACCCTCCATGGTGATACCGCGCATGTAGGGTCGAAAATCCTCGTCGACAATCGGCTTGCCGCTCCGGCTGAAACGAACGCGCATGACTTGTGCGTCGCTTTCGATAAGCGGGGCCCCCGTCAGCTCCACTTCCTCCGTAAAGCCTGTCAGGCTGGAGGGCATGACCCGCTGAATCGAACCGAGCATCGTGCGGCCCCATCCCCGCGGAACCGCGACAAACAGCAGAATGGCGGCCGAGCACATGCCCATTCCAATCAGCAATGCGGGTCGATAAAGCGCCGGCGGACGCTCATACATCGCGGCGGGTTTCGATGCTGGACTGGAAATCGCAGCGCGACGCGAAACCGCTTCCAATTCGCGTCGCATCTGAAAGGCCAGAAGCCACCAGACTCCAAAGGTGACGTCGATCACTACCGCTATGGCAAACAAAATGCTGCCGCTGACGAATGCCCCGATGACCAGCACAAGTCCGGCAATGATGGCGGTCAGCCCCAGATCGCGGTCGGTTCGAAGCTCAAGGAACTTGCAGCCGCAGAGCAGGATCATGAAGTGTGACAGGTCGAGCACGTAAACGGTCGAGCCTTCCGGCGGGAAGAACATTTCGCGGATCAGAAACACGATGGCCCCGACCACGCCTGTATAGACAATTAATCCCGGGACGCCCCGCGAACCGTCGCTTCGCCAGGTCAACAGCCCAATCACGCCTGCAACCGTAACGATGGCCAGCAGAATCCACGATTCCTCCGCTTCGATGGCGGGGATCATGTTGATCAACGCGAGGCAAACCAGGGCGCTGCGCATGGCTCGCTTT
>CAYXEY010000646.1:0-3423 GCA_964464105.1 uncultured Planctomycetaceae bacterium | reverse complement strand
TCCGCCGATGCTGCCGAATGAGCGGCCTCCGGAAAATGAGCGGCCCCCGCCGCCGCTGAATGATCGCCCGCCACCTCCGCCGCTGAACGATCGGCCCATGCTTCCACCACGCCCCCCGCCACCACCGCCTCCGCGGCGTTGAGCCGAGGCCGAATCCACATAGCCCAGGATTGCCGCCAAAACGGCGATACGACCGATCCAGATCAGTTTCCCATGACGCATGACAAACCCTCCCAACACAAACCCGCGTAAGAGCGCGGATGCACCTGACATCCCGCGATTATAGACCCGATCGGCCCCATGATCGTTAGTGTCAGTGTGTGCTATCACGTCGAAACCAGAGCGATTTCTCATGATGAACGCCCCAGACCGCCCATAACCACGATTTTCAACAGGTCAGTAGCCGCCTGCTTATTCGACTTTTGAGCCTACCCGATGAGATGAAGTGGCTGAAAGGGGCTGTTTCGTTCGACGGCCTCCGGGGCAGTGGAGGGCGGTTCGTGCACTCGTATCATTCCGATGCCGGAAATACTGGGGGCACCGCTATTTCCGGAGGCCCGGATCCGAGTTTGGTTGAGGCCTATGCCCAGCTTGCCGCGGAGCGGGCCCGAATCGAAGCGGCAGGACGCACGAAGGACGAGTTTCTGGCCAGCATGAGCCACGAAATTCGCACCCCCATCACCGCCATCCTCGGCTTCGCCGAGTTGCTGCTCGAACCGGGTGCGCTGCCATGCGCCGCGCCGGAGCAGATCGACGCCATCGTGACCATCCGGCGAAACGCCAACTACTTGCTCCGCGTCATCAACGACATTCTCGACCTCTCCAAGATCGAAGCGGGCCGAATGCAGATCGAACAACTCGACATCGATCCTGTCAGCGTGCTCGCTGAAGTGGGCCGCCTGCTGGAGGCCCGCGCGGCGGAGAAGAAGCTCTCCCTCTCCATCAGAATTGAAGGCGAGATGCCCAGTCTGATTCGAACTGACCCGACGCGGCTTCGGCAGATCCTCATCAATCTGGTGAGCAACGCCATCAAGTTCACCGACAAAGGCGGCGTGCGCGTGTGCATGCGGCATTGTGCCAGCGCGAAACATACGCTCGGCATCGAGGTGACCGACACCGGTATCGGCATGACGCCTGAACAGGCGAACCGCCTGTTTGAGCCATTCGCCCAGGCAGAAGGCTCGACCGCGAGGCGCTTTGGCGGAACCGGACTGGGGCTGGTCATTTCCAAACGCTTTGCACAACTGCTCGGCGGCGACGTGATCCTGAGAGAATCGAAGCCCGGCGGAAGCACGTTTCATGTCATCCTGGAGGCGCCGGCCGCATCGAATTGCAGGATGCGAACCGAGCAGGAAGCCAATCAGGTACTGCGCGATGCGCGTGAATTCTCGGCCGCGACGCTCGTGCACGCCATGCCCGCGGGAACCTGCACGACGCGCCGCATCCTGCTGGCCGAAGACAGCCTGGACAGTCAGCGGTTGTTCCTGCGAATGCTGGAGCGAATCGGCGCCACCGTGGTCCTGGCCGCGAACGGACGAGAAGCGGTGCAGCTTGCGATCGACGCGCGGCAGGTCGACCGCGCCTTCGATTTGATCCTGATGGACATGCAGATGCCGGAAATGGACGGATACGCCGCGGCGAGCGAACTTCGGCGGCTGGGGTTCACCACGCCGATCGTGGCCCTGACGGCGCATGCCATGGTCGGCGATCGAGATAAATGTCTATCCGCTGGTTGCACCGACTATCTGACTAAGCCGGTATCCAAACCGAATCTCATTTCAATCGTACAGCGATACTCCGGCGCACTGGCTGAAGTCGCGGCGCCGGTCATACAGTAGGCCCGATTCGCCGTCACGATCGAACCTTCTCCACGGCCTGGGTGGTGACGGTTTTGGCCTTCTCGATGGCCTGCGTGGTGAGGGTCTTCGCTTTATCAACCGCCTGGGTCGTCGCGACTTTGGCCTTGTCGACATAGGGCTGGGCTTTTTCGCTCAGCTCCGCGCCCTTGGCCCTGGCCTCGCCTGCCAGTTCAACCGCCTTGTCCTTGACGTCCCGCGCGGCCTCCTTCGCCTGTCCGGCAATTTCCACCGCCGACTCTTTTGCCGCGGCGCCCACTTCGCCGGCCTTTTCCTTAGTCTTCTGCCAGGCCTCCTTGGCGACCTCGGCGCCGTGTTGCAGGGTCGGCTTCACGGCCTCGGCCGCTTCGCCCGCCTTCTGCTTGGTCGCCTCCGTGGCCTGCGTGGCCGCCGACTTGGCCCGTTGCACATCGTTCGGATCGCAACCCCATGCGCCGAATCCAACCAAGATGACGATTAACAGCAAACGCTTCATGTTCGATTCTCCCTCGGCGCGCCGTTGGGCGTCCGCCGACAATATGATAGCTCCTGTCGGCTTTTCACGGCACGGCCCGTAATTTTGCGCGCGGAATTGGATCTTTGGCCGCCCATGCCCCCCGGCGCCGCATGCGCGAACATGAAATGTTGGCCAATCAAGGCGCGATTATTTTCTGTGTCAGAGCGTGCACATCGCGGCCGTCGATGAACCCGTCGGCATTGACGTCGGCCCCTGCGCGATTGCAGGTCGGATGGGCGGCGCCGTAAGCGGCGGGATCCAGCACCGCCTGTGCAAAAGGCGCGGCATCGGCCGCGTTCACCACGCCGTCGCAGTTCAGATCGCCCGTCGCGCACGCCGAGGTCACGCCGCGGAAGGTCGGTGTGTAGTCGGGAAAGATCGCGGCCAGATTGTTGTTTCCCAGTCGCTTGACCACGACCTCGGCAAGGATGTCGCGCCAATCGGTGGTCACCGCCAGATCGATTCCCTGGAACAACTGCTCCGGCGCAAGGCCCGGCCACTGGGTGAGCACGCGGCCGCCCGCGATGTCGCGGCCCATCAAAAGCATGGTCGAACCGTGGCCGTGATCGGTTCCCAGACTGCCGTTCTCGTCGAGGCGGCGACCGAACTCAGTCATGACGACGATCGTGACATTTCGCCCGGCGCCCATGAGCACGTCGGCATGAAACGCCGCGAGGCCCTGCGAGAGCGTGGACATCAGGTTGTACAAGAAACCGCCGGTGAAAGGCCCCTGTTGACCGTGGGTATCCCAGCCCTCTATGTCGATGGCCACGGCCTCGACGCCAACATCGGCCTTGATCAGCGCTGCGGCGGTCTTCATGGAATAGCCGAATCCGAAACCCCAGGACGCATTCGGATAAACCGCGCCGCCACCCGGCGTGTAGTTGGCGAAGTCGATCTGCTGCAAAAGATCAATGGTGGCCTGCGTGGAACTTGCGGCGGATCGAAGCGGATCGCCCGCGGCCGCATATAGATCGTCCAGGACGTCGCGACGCGCGGCGACCGTACCGAACGAGCCGACCAGTCCAAAAGACCCGAGATTCGGCACGGGAATGGTCAGAGGCGCGCCTT
>CAYXEY010000645.1:0-3433 GCA_964464105.1 uncultured Planctomycetaceae bacterium | reverse complement strand
ATGGTCTCGACGGCCGCCTCTACTTTGGGCATTGCCGATGCCAACAGCAGGCACCGAAATATGTCCTGTCCCGCCTCGATCTCCCGCTTTGTTTCCTTGTATCGCCTGGACAGGGATTCGAATGCTTCTCGCACCTCTGCCTCGCTCTTCACGTGATACTCCTAGTGTTGGATCAGCCGCCGGGGCCGATCGGTTGCTGATTCCGGAAGAGGAGCGGGCGGCAGCTGCTCGAGCAACTCCGCAATCTGCTGCTCGAGCCCTGCCACCTCGTCGTTCCGCTCATTCCACCCTTCGGTGTTGCCGTCCGAGTGAGCCTCATCCATGCAGAACTCATAAGGGGCAGCGTCAACGGCGATACGGTTGTGGCTGATCGCTGCGGAAGAGCTCAGCTCCCTCCCGCACTTTCCGCAGCTGACTGTTATGTCGATGCTGACCTCAGCCATCAGATAATCCCCAGCGCCTTGTCGACGGCGAGGGGGCCCATCTTGAGCATCTCTTCATCGCTAAATGCGATCGACACTTCCCTGCGCCCTTCGACGCTGATGAGATAGGCCTTCTCAACCATCAGCGCCGTCCAGCCCACTCCCCGGTGAAACTTCTGGATCACCGTTCCGGGCTTCGCGGTCGGCGGCTTGTCCAGATCCGCCGGCTGAGGATGCGCACCCTGCACCGCCTGAGCTGCGCTGATGAACTCCCTCGCCGTGAATGTGTATTGGGCTTTCGCAATCGTCCCGTCCGGAAGCTGGACGTCGAACTTCACCAGCACAACCGCCTGTCCCCCCTCCGTCCCCTTGGACTTTGTGACGATCAGCACGCTTTCTCCCGATGGGAGGACGCCCTCGCCCCTTACTTCGGCGTCGTACGTCATGCCGTTTGCTTCCACGTCCATCTTCAGCGTCAACATGGTGGAGACCTTTTGTGAGTTTGAGCACAGAAACACCGCTGGACCCTGGCGCATCGATATGCGCCAGTGCCCAGCAGTCTTCGCATCGATCGAAATACGCCGCCCGCTCATTCGGCGGGACGGCGCGTTTGCATGTTCGGCAGCCCATCAGCCAATCCTGCGACGAGTCGAGGTAGCGACCGGCATGTTCCCCGCCGGCTGGCGGGAGTAGATCCCACGCCGATTCGCATCGAGCGCCTTGCCGTCCGCCCACTCCCGCAGGTTCGCGATCTGCGCACCAGCAGTCCGGGCGACCGGCACAACCATCTCGGATGCTTCTTTGAGCGAGATCCCCAGCAGTGATGCCAGCCGGCAGCAGCTCTTGATCTCGGCGCCAGTCCAGTCGGTGTCGTCGATCAGCGATGCGTTTTGCTGGTCAGCGCTGATGCTGAATGCCGACTTATACATGTCCCAAATCTGCAACCGCTGCTCTTCGCTGGGCAGGTCGATGAAGAAGATCCCATCGAACCGCTCTGCGCGAGTGAACGCTCCGGAGCTGACGCTCGTCAGCTGCTTGATGTCGTTGCAGGTGCCGATAAAGAACACGTCGCTCTCATGGTCGTTGAGCCAAGTCAGCAGCGTGCCGAACATCCGCTGAGACACACCGCTGTCCCCGTTGTGCTCGCCGCTCGCGCCGCTCAGCCCCTTCTCGATCTCATCGCAGAAGAGAATGCACGGCGACATGCGATCGACCACCTGCAGGGCCTGCCGCGTCTTGGCCTCGCTCTCACCGACCAGGCTGCCCATCAGGCTGCCGAAGTCCATGGTGATCGTCGGCCGGCCGACTTCGTTGCCCAGCGCCTTCGAGAACGCCGACTTGCCGGCGCCCGGCACACCCAGCAACAGGATCCCGCGAGCCTTCGCGGTGCTGCTGTTGTTGCCCAAGGCCTTGACGCAGAATTCCTTGACGCCCTCGAGGCCGCCCAGGTCGGAGAACTTCTCGGTTCCCCGGTGGAGCTCGAGCGTGCCGGCTTTCTTCAGCGCACCGGCCTTGATGTCCCAGACCGTATCAGCCTGGGCCGTCTTCTTGACCGGCGACCGGATGGACGACAGGGCGAACGCCCCCTCCGCTTCGTAGCACGTGAGGCCAGCCGCGGCGTCGAGGCAGGCATCGCTGTACGCCAGCTCCATGCCGGCGCAGATCTCCGCCAGCATGTCGCGGTTGGGCAGCTCGTGGTCGATGACCACGAAATGCTTCTCCAGCTCTGCCGGAATCTTCACCTCGCAGGACAGGATCACGATGTGCTTCCCGTCCGACTTGCCGGTGTTGATGGCGTTGGCCAGCAGCTGGATGATCGGCAGGTTGTCCAGCATGCGGTGATAATTCTGCAGCACCAGAATCCACGTGCCGTCGTTGCGCGGCGAATTCATCATCGCCCGCACCGGAGTGATCGGATCGTCCACGCCGTCCGGCGCGTTGCCGTCGGCCGACAGGCCGCGATCCATGTCCCAGACCAGCAGGTGCCAAACGCGCTCGTTAGTGGTCTTGTCCTTGCACAGCTTGGCGATCTCACGGATCGCTTCGTCATGCTCATACGACTGCACCCAGATGCCGGAGAAACCGGCCCGGACGTGTTCCTCGAGGTTCTTGCGCAGCATGGGAGTCTCCAAATAGTGGGTTGCAGAAAAGCAGATCATGCGTAGACGGCGAAGCAGTTCCCGAATCGCTCCAGAATTCCACCATCGTGCCACACAGCATCAAACGCCGTCGGAGTGCGCACGCCGTCGATGGTCATCCAACAGCCTTCGTATCGGTGTGGAATCAATTCGTCGGCAGGGATCTCGTCGCAGAGCAGCCTGTTCTCGCCGAAGTGCTTGTTCGAGAGGCTGATCAGTTTCAGGTACCCATGCGGCTTGACGAGCCGCGCGGGCATGATCTGGTCGCCACTGTGCTTAGGCAGAAGCTCAGCGGCCAGGGCCTGTGAAAGTTGCGGCCCGATCAGTTCGCTCAAAATGTCGTAAGCCATGATGCTCTCCAAATGGGGGTTGCAAAGTCGGCGGCCGCCGTCGACCGCCGCAAAGATGTACGCGTTTCGGTCGCTACCAGCCGATCGCCTTGCTCGCCGACACGTGGGCAGCATCACCCACTGTGGCGCGCACTTCGGCCATCCGCTGCTTGAAGTAATCGCCGCTCTCGTCTTGGAACATCTGGTCACCGATCGGGGCGAACCGCCACCTCCGGAGAAGCTGCTCGTAGGACATCGCGTCGATCTTGGCCTTCAGTTCGGCAGTGAGTTTCATGGGATCCTCCAATGTGAAGATGGGTAAAAGAAAAACGCCCCGGCCGGAAGATCCGACCGGGGCGCCTGCAACCCTGGGGTTTGGAGCACCCAGGATATTCCTCGTCTGGCCTCGTGTCAGAACGGCTGCGTGCCGTCGTCGGGCTGGGTCGCCTCAGTGGCCGTCGGCGCCGCCGGCTCGCCAGCGGGCTCCGTGGGAGCTGCAGGGGCCGCTTCCGCAGGTGCCGTTCCGCCCTCACCCCCCGCCTCT
>CAYXEY010000644.1:0-3433 GCA_964464105.1 uncultured Planctomycetaceae bacterium | reverse complement strand
CGATCGGAATAGCGATTTGCATGATCTCGCCCATCACCGAGCTGATCGGCCCCATACGAGGAATCACGCCTTCCGGCAAGCCTTCCTCCATGGCCGACAGCCGCTCCGACACCATCTGCCGCGCCCGGAAAATCTCCGTGCTCCAGTCAAAGGTCACGTAAATGAACGAAAGCCCCGCACTGGAAACCGAGCGCACCGCCTCCACACCGGGCAGGCCGTTCATGGTGGTTTCGAGCGGGAAGGTGATCAGTTGCTCCACCTCCTCGGGGGCCATGCCGCCCGCCTCGGTCATGATGGTGACGGTGGGTTTATTCAGGTCAGGAAAGACATCCACCGGCGTGCGCGTGAGCGTAAATGCCCCATAGGCCATCAGCACCAGGCTGGCGATAATCACCAGCAGGCGATTGGCGAGGCTGTTATCGAGTAACCACTTGAACATGGCAGCCCCTTAGCGCACTTGATTGACGAGGGTCGCGGCACGCGTGACGACGCGCTCCCCGGCCTTGAGCCCGGACGTTACCGCCACGTTCGCACCATCCAGCGGCTCGACCGTGACCGTGCGCGGTTCGAAGCGTTCCGGCGCCGTCTTGACCCAGACGATGGTCTGGTTGGACGGGTTCTTCATGAGGGACGCCGCCGGCACGCTGTAGCCCTGGAGCTTGCTGCGCGACTGCACAAATACTTTCAGGGGTTGCCCAACTGCCAGCCTGCCCAGGCGATCGTCCTCGCCACGGAACATCAGGGGTAATGCCTGTTCGCGCATACTGCGCCCACCGCCAAGGAATATCAGTGAGACGCGTTCCTGGCCGACGGCAATGCTGGCGGAGGCGACATCAGCGGCAGCCTCGGGATCGTAGGCTAAGGCTTCAACACGCAAACGCTTCGGATCGACGACCTCGAACACCAGTTCGCGGGCATCCACCACCTGGCCGGCGACCGCGTTGCTCGATGCGAGCAAACCCGAAACCGGGGCAATCAGGGTATCGCGGTTGCTTAATCCGCCGCCGACAGCGGTCACACGTTCAGTCAGGCTGGCTAGTTCACTTTCGGCGGCCTCGATGTCTTTCTTCGGTATCGTGTCGGCCAGCTCTCTCAGACGGAACACCCGCTTTTCAGCGAGGGAACGTGCGGCACGCAGTTCCGCCAGTTGCGCGGATTGGTTCGCGCGCTCGATTTGGCTGCTCGATGGCACGACATACGCCAGCACATCGCCTTTACGCACGCTTTGTCCGATGTTTGGAAATCCCTGGGGGCCGGATTCGAGCCGTCCCGCGACCATCGCCTGTATCTTGCCGCCGGCATTCGGGTCCATGACCACCTTGCCGGCCAGTTCGATGGTGCGCGGTAATTCACCCGCCTCGACAAGTATTGTCCGCACGCCGATCTGGCGCTGGGCCGGTTTGGGCAGAAAAACGCTGCCGTCCGGTAGGCGCTTCGGTCCATTACTGTTGGCGGCCGGCGGCGCATCGCCGTGGTCGTGGCCATCGCCTGCCCAAGCAGGCACGGCAACCATGGCAAGAACGATGCTCAATGCGGGAATCAGTTTGCGCGGGCTCATACAGCACCTCGGATGACGTTTTTGCGGGAGGCGCGCACACGACGGCCAATAGCAATCAGCAGGGCCAGCCCCGCGAGACCGGCAATGATCCAAGTGAGGTACTCCTTCCAGTCGTGGCGATGGGCTTCGGCGACGGCGACTTCATCGTGCAGATCAAGTTCCCCGGCCAGAAGGTCGCTTTCTTCGCCTGCCATCACCGTCACGGCAACGGCAACGACGCCGGGCTTAAGTTCCTGCCCCAGGGTGGCCTCGAACTCACCTTCGGCATGAGACTCAACGGGAACCTTGACGCCGCCAAGCTCCAGTTCCAACTTCGCATCCTTGACCGGGCTGCCATCGGCAAAGCGGTCCAGATAAAGCGTGATCTGCTTCCCATTGACCACGCCGACCAGTTCGAACAACTCGGAGACGGCAGTGAAACGCGGCAAAGCCGGGCCACCGGTGGCAGCCGGGGCATCACCGTGATCATGCCCCTCGCCTGCCCATACCATATTCACGGACAGAGCGAGGCCAACCACCCCCATCAGGGCGATCAACATATTCCTGAAACGATTCATGCTTGGATTCCTTGTGTTCATTCGGGGAGCAGACCGAGGGTCTGCCGCAAAAGGGAAATAGCTGCCGCCAGATCGATACGCGCTCGCGCTGCCTGGCGTTCGCCTTCGGCGGCTTCGAGTTCGATGCGCAAGCGCGTGGGCAGATCGCTTTCTCCGAGGCGGAAAGATTTCTCGAAAAACCCTCTGGATTCGCGCGCCAGTTGGGCACGCTTATCGGCAGCCGTGAGTTGTTGCTGGGCGGATTCGACGCGCATGCGCGCCGCCTCCAGATCGGCGATCAAGCGCACGCGCTCCAGTCGCAATTGCCCTTCCGCCTCGATAGCCTCGGCGCGTGCCAGACCGGCCTTGGCGCGATTGCGGCTCTCCGAACCGAACGGAAAGCGGATGCCGACGGTAACCGTCTGCTGGTAGGGATCGCCGAACAGGCCCCGGTCGCGCGTCGTGGCGAGCATCAATTCCGGATTCGCGCGGGTCTGGACATCCGCCAGTTCGGCACCTCGTCGGGCGACTTCGGCACGGTTGAGCAGTTCGATGACTGCCGGATGCGAAGTATCCAGTGCGGCAAAATCGGCCGGCACGGCCGGCGCGGGTTCGCCAGCGGTGTGGACATCAGCGCCTTGTGAACCCGGAGCCATCCCAATCAACGCACGCAGTTGTTGTGTCGCCGTCGCCAAAGCCGTGTTGGCCTCGGCCAGAGCAACCTCAGCCGTTGCTGCCGCACCATCCGCCTGGTGCTGGTCGGAACGAGCGAGATCGCCGGCCTTGACGCGCCGAGTGACATCCGACGCCAATTGCCGGGCACCGTTCAGTCGCTCCTGTGCGAGCCCTTTTTCGATGCGCGCACGCTGCCATGACCACCAGGCTTCGCGCACGGTGGCGGCGGTACGCAATTGGGCGGCCAGGGCACGACTGGTGGTCGCTCTGGATTCGGCATCGGCCAGTGCACCAGTTCGGGAACGCTCGCCGGGCAGCCACAAGGGCAAGGCAATTCCAGCGACGTATTCGCGGCTGCCTTGATTCTTGTTGAGCTGATCCGTCTTGGCGGAAACTTCGAGCGCCGGTGGCTCGACCGTCCAACTATCGGCGCTTTGCCTGCGTGCTTCGGCGGCCTCGCGGCGTTCAGCGAGTGACTGAGCTTCTGGTTGGCGTGACCACGCCGATTCGAATGCCTGTTTGAGCGTGAGTGGCGCGGACTGCGCCCATAGGTTGCCGGCCGCCAACATGCCGCCAATGGCAAGGCATAGGGTTCGACTCAGCCAGCGATAACGATGTTTCTGAACCATCCGATTCTCCAGTGATGAAAGGACACACGGGGGGA
>CAYXEY010000643.1:0-3435 GCA_964464105.1 uncultured Planctomycetaceae bacterium | reverse complement strand
ATCACGGCCGAATAAATGCCAAATGCGGAATTGGTCGTCGCCTGGGCGGGCGTACCCGAGCCGGCGATCGGATTCTCAAAAGTGATCGCCGTCAGATGCTTCCCGGACATGTCGCCGAGTCCCGCGTTGATCAATGAACTTGTCGAAATGATCGCCTCGTCGACCTTGAGCCATCCGCCCGACTCGGCCGCGCCGACGTCGTCTCCGCGGTCAGTGTTCTGCGTCGCGCGGAACGTGCGCAGCACGGTTTGGACTTCGAGCCCCTGGGTCGGAGTCGGAGGCGGCATGACTCCGGTGTTGTTCCAGAACCAGTCCGTGGCCTTGACGGTCACGACGATATCGGGGTTGTCGGAGAACGAAAGTCGAACGTCGAAGCTCGCCTGTGGCGGATCGTGAGCCGGATTGACGTCGCTGGCGTGATAGAGCAAACCGATCTTGGTATTCGGGCCCATGACTGCGTTCAGGCTGGTCATGCTGGACACCTGCGGGCCAGTGTGGTCTACGGTGTCCAACCAAAGCGGCAAGAGGCCGTTGTTACTCGTCGAGCCCGACGACGGCGGCGTCGCCTGCGACGGCCAAAGAGTTCCCGGCGCCGAGAACATACGCGCGCCATTGGCAACCACGTCGCGATTACCCAGGTGCACCATGTCGGACTGAAGCGGCTCGCCGTAGAATGTGTAAACCATCCCCTGAGTGCCGGCGAGGCCCACGCTGTTACCCTGGTTCAACGTCCCGGACGAGCCATCGAGCAGAAGTCCGCGGTCGGCAATGGCGCGGAAGCCGTTGAGATCGGCGCGATTTTCATGAATCGAACCGACGATCGGCGGCGTGGTGCTGTTGCCGGTCGGAAGCGTGCGCTCCGAATCGCCATGACAGATGCCGTTCCAATTAAACTGGATGGGCATCGTGATATCGACGTGCGCCGGGGCGTCGATGTGCAGGGTGTAGCCGCCGGTGGCATTGTCTCTTCCCGCCACGCGAATCAAATAGGTGGTGCCATTCGTGGCATTCCATTGCACGCGCGACTGGAGCAGGCATCCATTGTCATTGCATGCAACGGTTGCACCGCCGCACACCGTGTAAACCGCGAGGGTGGTGTCAATCGCCGATCCACAGGTTCGCGCTTCCACCAGATGGTTACCAGTGGCGGTAAAGGAGAACCACAAGGGGTTGGTATCGTTTCCACCACCGCATGCTGATGGTGCGGCGCCCAGCGGAGCATGCGCGGTGTCCGACGCGGAAACAACTGTGTCACCGGCCGAAATTGGAAGTGGGGTCGCGCAATTACCGTGAGCCGGCGACCCGGTTCGCGCAGTCACCGCATAAATCGAATATCCACGACCAACGCCTGGCCTCACCACCTGCCGCGTCGCGGTGGCAGCGCCGGTTGTTGCATTCAAAAAGGTAAATTGTGTGGGCGAAGGAATTGTCGCGACGGCGTAGATCCCGTTGTAGCCGTCGGCGCCAACGCCTGAGATCGTCACTGATTGGCCGATCGTGAAACCATGGGCCACGGTTGTGGTTGCCTGGGCCGAGCCAGCAGACGGCGTCGACGCAGCAATCGCCGAGACCGGTACTGCGTTGGCGAACACCTGAGCCGTGGGAGTCGCGGCGGCGACGGTCGAATTGGCAAAGCGGAATTGATTCGTGCCGTTCAGGGCGGTGATGGTGTAATCGCCATTGAAGCCGGCGTTGCTGACGCCGGAAATTCGAATCGGCATGCCGACGATGTAACCCGAGTTCGACGCCACCGTCGCGGTGGCCGTGGTTCCGTCGCCGGTCAGCGCTGTGATGGTCGTCACCGGCCACTTGGGGTTTCGGAACGTGATCCGTGTCAAGTTCTGGCCGGCCACGTTTGTTCCCGCGGCGATGATCTTTGCGATGCTGATGATCGACTCGGTCACGTTCAACGCCGGGCCGCCGCCGGGGCCGTTGGTATTGCCTGTGCCGCCAGGCTGGGCGGCCGCCAGGAACTGGTCGAATGTTGGGAGCGACGCGGTGTCATTGTTCTGCACGCCTCGGAATGAATTCCAGGTTTGTCGCGCGGTGATTGTCCCTGTGGCGGAACCAGGCGTCGTATTTGCAAAGGTGAACTCAGTCGCCGACGGAACCGAGGCGAGGGTAAAGGTGCCGTTGAAGCTGGACGGGCTTGCGCCTGAGATGATCACCGGTTGCCCGGTTGCGAAGCCGTGAGCGACGGACGTAGTTGCTGTCACCGTCGTGCCGGACCCGTTGAGCGAAACGACGCTTTCGGTGTTGGAATGCTGAATGCGCCGCTGCGAAACAACAAAGGGACTGACGATGGCGGCGTCGGTGCTTGCGCCGAACCAGTCATTGCCGCCCACCCGCACTGAAACATGGGTGTCTGTCGAACCATTGTTGAAGGTCAACACGCAGTCGTAGTGTCCTCCGCTGTTGCTGATCATGTGCAGCACGCCGATTTCGGTGGTGGAGTCGACGGCGATCGGCGATGACAGAACGGTGACCTGGTCGGAGAGGTGGTCACAGGTTCCCGCCAGGATCTGAGTGCCGCTGGGCGCCCCGGTCGTGGGGTTGGCGAAGGTGAATGTAGTGCCACTCGTCGGGGCGATCAGAACGTATTGCCCGTTGTATCCTGCAATACTTGATCCGGAGATGTTGACCGTATTGCCGACCGCAAAGCCGTGCGGCGTGACCGTCGTTGCAGTCACGTTGGTCCCGTTCCCCGACAGAGCCGTCACGATCGGCGTGCTCGTGCTGTTGCAGAAGATCGAACCGGTCGAGGCTCCGGTCGTGGTATTTGCATACGTGAATTGCGTCGCGTTTGGAACACCTGTGACCGTTTGCGTGCCGCCGTATCCGATCGGGTTTGCGCCAACAATGTTGACAATGCTCCCGACTGTCAGACCGTGCGGGGCAGCCGTTGTGGCCGTGACGGTAGCTCCATTGCCGGACAGCGCCGTCACATCAACCAGTGGAGACCAGACCGGAGCGCTGCCGGTGCTTGTTCCCGCGTTTGCCGACGTCTCGAAGCCACGCTCCCAGACTCGCGAACCTACGTGAACGATGTCCAGGCCGTTGGCGTTCGCGTTTGGAGCCGTGGTGTTTACATAACCCAACGGACTGAACAGTCCATAGGTGACACCAGTCCAACCGACCAACGGCTGAGAACCGATGGCGTTGCGATCGCTGCTGTCCCAAAGGAGGCCGCGATCTGCAATTGAACGATAGCCAATGGCATCGGAGTTTCCGTTGCCGGCACTGACCACCGCCTCAGTGGTGTGCGCCATCCCGTGAAAGTTGTAGTTCAAAGGTACTTGATGGTCGACAACTTGAGATTTCGCCGACGAGCCGATAGCCAAGGTGGCTAGAGCAGTGGCGATGATCGCCATTGGGCGAGCGCGAGAGAGTGTCACGGCGAGGTCCTCCGAAGTGAATAGTCTGGGCGTGTAGGAT
>CAYXEY010000642.1:0-3437 GCA_964464105.1 uncultured Planctomycetaceae bacterium | reverse complement strand
CCATCAAGGTCAACTGTACGCCATTGTCGATGGCGGTCTATGCCAGATTGCGGTAAGTGGGGGAAGCGCGAGCATCCTACCCATATGGGTACAGCGCGACGACGATCTCATTGCCGATTATCTTGAGCGCCCCGTCGCCATTGCCAGTTGCAACAACTGGCTAATCTGCCTTGTGCAACAAACATCAACTACGCTCAAAAGCAGCATATGGGCATGGACTGGGCAGGGATGGCACTACCTTGCCGAAGTGCCAATCAACCTTGCTGATACACTCTATTATGACTTCACCACAAGCAATGTGTGGACTGGCTCACGCGCGGGTGTGTTCTTCAATGTTCGCGTCCCCGACTTCACGCTCAATCCGACAAACGATTCCGGCTCCTCCTACGTTCCGTCCGCATGGTTCGAGACGGGCTGGATTACCGGCGGCCTCAAGGACGTGGAAAAAGACTTCGAGTCGGTCTACATCAGCGGCGACACGCTCAACGCAAGCCAGTATGTAGAGGTCTTTTTCAAGTCGTCGCGTACTGGGTCATGGACTCTACTCGGAACTATCGACGCACCTGGCGAAGAACTGCGCTGGTCTACCTACGCCTCACGTCCCGCCACGAAGGAACTCAAACTAGGCTTCCGCCTGTTCTCGAAGTCTCTGACGGCGACGCCTGACATCGACGTGATTCGCCTCAAGTACCTGCCGAACGTAAATGACCGCTGGCAGTGGACGCTTCCTATCGAGGTCGGGCCGGGGCAGGAGATGATAGACGGCACTCTAAACACATACACGGTGGCGCAAATGAGATCGCACTTGGAAGCGCTGGTGCAATCCACGCCGCCTTTTCTCCTCGAGGATATAGACGGCACTCAGTACGAGGTGGTGTGCACTGGGGCCAGTGTCGATGTAGCGCGCCTCGACCACTACAACAACGAAATTGTACCGTGGTATATCTACACGATGACGCTGGAACAGGTGCGGGGCGCAGCCTATGCCTAGCGCCATGAAGAGGCTCAAGCGTGCGCCGCGGCATGGGCGCACGCGGCTACCTCGCTTCAAGGCTGCGCCCGTCGTGCGTCCGGTTTCTGACGAGGCGCAGCAGTTGGATGTATGGACGGAACGCTTGGGGTCTGAAGAGGATGCGCGGCGAATGATATCGCTCGCGCAGGCGTATCCCAGCGCGACGCTTCCTGAATTGGTGACGCTGGACTGGCTTCAAAGGAACAATTATAACTTTGAATTCCAGGCCCCCGTTTTCGGGGGGAAACGGGCTAGCGGCGGTGTGCTAGATTTCCTTGTTTTTAATGGGGCTTCTGCGCAAGCGTGGTTTATTCAAGGGGAATACTGGCATTCGCAGCGCAGGATGGCGGAACGCGACAAGACGCTATTTTTACGCCTTCTGGGGGCGACAATTTCAGGCTTCCGCGTGACGGCAGCAATCGAATTGTGGGAAGACGACGTATATCGCAGGCGACCGCTTGTTTTTTATCAAGCGTTGTCTGGGATCGGTCTGAGATAGAATGTTACTGTATCAGGGGTAGAGGGTGCGCCCTCGACAAATGGTAGTGGAGGGCGCGTAATGCCCACCGAGCGCGATTTTGAGTGGATGCGTGAGCAGTTGTTGGCTTTGCGTGACGATATGGCGGCGATGAAGGCGTGGAGGGACAATCAGACGGCGCAGTATAGCCGTTCCGCCGCGTGGATACTGGGCGCAATGTCGGCTATCGTCGGCATCGTGAGCATCATCGCCAACGTATGGATTAACTCAGTGCGCCCATGACAAACACGTTGCTTGTTCCCGACTGGATGACGTCCGGACATTGGGCGGTACTCGCCGTATGCTTTTGGGCGTTGACGTGGTGGGCATGGCATTTGTTCAGAGCCACTGGCAGTATCACGAGCCTAATCTACGGCGTTCTCTGGTCTTCCGCAGCCATGATTGCCACGTCGTTCTTCCTCATTCAAAGCCGCACCCTTCCCATTGATCCCGTCTGGCTGTTCGCGCTGGAACGGGCGTTCTGGTGGCCGCTGCTCTTCGCAGCAGCAGCACTGACGGACATTCACGCCGCGCAGTTGAACGGGCACAGGTCGTTGATTGCGCGCCTCGACAGACTGCTACGAAAGGACAACATGTATGACCACTCTGCAAAATGAGCCGGTAGTAACGGCGGCGAGCATTGCATCGCTAATCTCGGCTATCATCATCCTCGCCCGTTCCCTCGGCTGGCTACCACTGACCGATGAGCAATTTCAAAATCTCATGACCGTTGTCGTTCTGGCGCTGCCCGTGATGGGCGCGTTGTGGGCGCGGCGCAAGGTCACGCCGCTTGCGCGCCCGCACGATAATGACGGCTTCCCGCTTGTGAGGCAGGTCAAGGAATAGACGTGGGGCAGTTTATTTGTTCCGAGCCGCCGGAGGCTGGGCCGAAGTTCATGGCTGCCAGCCGCCTCGCCTTGCAGGTGTCGCGGCAGTGGAAAGACCGCGAGCAATTGCGCGTGCGCTTCCTCTCCGGCACTCCTGAACTGCACCATTACGTCGCGCTGGCAGTGGACGGGCCGCACGGCTGGAACGCATGTTCGGCGATGCAGTTCGTTTTCAGCGACGAACAGGACGCGGAGATTCGCATCTCATTTGATTCGGGGTCGTCGTGGTCGCAGGTCGGAACGGATGTGCTATGGGTTCCGTCGAAGCAGGCGACCATGAATCTGGCAATCGAGCTTGAGGACGCCGGGGCGCATATCGACAGGCCGATTCACCATGAGTTCGGGCATGCTCTTGGTTTTATCCACGGCCACCAGAATCCGTACTTGGGGCCGCTGGACGAACCGGCGGTCTACGCGTGGTATCGGAGTCGAGGCTATCCGGAGTGGTGGACGAAGGCGAATGTGCTGGAAAGGTTACCGCTCGACGACGTGAGTGCAATCGGCGGCGCGATACCGAGCGTCATGAACTATCACATTCCGCGCGATCTGTGGCTGGACGGCAAAGCGCCGGAGCCAAGCGACTACCCGACATACTGGGATGCATACGCCGCCGAAACTTGGTACGGTGCACCCCCGGCGCGGTACACAAGTGTTCTGCTTCCGATTGCAGGACGCACATAGATCACAAGCGCGCGTCCCTGTCCATCAAATGCCATTCCCCGCCTCGTTCGCCGGGTTCGCAAAGTTCCAGTTCCAGACTTATTTTCCCCAGCATCGCCCTTGCGCCCTCAGCGGTCACCCCTGCAATCTCAGCAACTTCCGCCGTCGTCATGCGACGCCCACAGAGAAACAACCTAACGACGCGGGTTATCCTCGTCGTCGTAATCAACTCATCTGCGCCGTTGGAATTGTGTTTCATTCGAGGGCTACACTGCCTAAGGCAATAGGGGCGCAGGGTCTTCAATCCCCAAATACGCACCGATTACGCTGATGGCTTCAGCGCAGCCGTAGCAAACTACCG
>CAYXEY010000641.1:0-3443 GCA_964464105.1 uncultured Planctomycetaceae bacterium | reverse complement strand
TGTATCGCTTGGTCACGGGTTGCGTGGCCGACGTCGACTGAACCGTTCCCGATGTTCCGATGTCTGCCCTGCTTGTTTCGGGGCCTGAGTTGTCAACGGCAGTGCATTTGAACTGGTATTGTACGCTTGTTACGTCTGGCATGATTTATCTTCCTCCACGTGAGAATCCACGTTTTGCGAGACACATATTGATTGTTGTCGACGTGCCTGAGTCAACAGTAGCCTCCTCTGCCGAAAAATCCTTCCACTCAACATTAAAGCCCTCATTGGTCACGTTATTCGCCCGCGCCGCGAGGCCAACCCAATTATGGCCTGTGTCGTCGAGGTAATCGCGTTGAGCTTGCGTCAACGTCACCGATGCAAGTGATGCGCCACCAAGTGTCACGGTCAGATTCAATCCGACCAGGTTGAATACAAACGCCCCCATCGTATCTTCGATTGAAGGCGATAGCGTAAGTGTGCCGGTCAATGCCGCTACCGTGCTGCCATCGTCGAATCGAACGGCCGCGCGCACATCGTCATAGACCATGAAGATTCCGAGTCCGACCGGCGTCGATGCGAAGTTCGGGTCGGCGTCCCCGCCGCAAATCTGGATCATGCCGATCAACGCGGATGGATCGCCTTCCACGCGCGTCGAGATCGCGATGGTTCGATCGGTCGGCGACAGCACGCGCCGAATGCCCTGAATCACCGCTTCGGCTTCCGCATCGGTCGGCCGGCGGGTTCGCAGCACGTTGATGCCGGGGGTGATCAGCGAGTCGCGCACCGCCAAAAAGCTCTCATCGTCGCTGGAGTAGGCAGTCCACTGAACGGCGGCTTGGTTCCATGCGTGCTTGCCCGGCTCGTTTGAATCAAGTGGGTCTTGCTCGTTCCCTGCCGCCTTCGCGGCCACCGAATCCTCAATGGCCTCGTCAAATGAATCGGTGATCGATTCGATGGGGTCGCCAGCCAGATAGGCCGTCAACGTATGGCTGTCCACCACGCCACGGTGAGCAATGGCCGCGATCGACCTTGGATAGTCCGCGTCCGATGTGCTGTAATCCACCGGCTCGGTGACAACCCGCGTCGAAATGTACGCTGCATCCAGTGTCCGGGTGCTGCTGCTGCCGAGAAGTCCCCATCCTGCATTGCCCTTGGTCGTTGGCCCGAAGCTCGGGTCGTGCGGCAGGAGTCCCTGCGCCCCGACACCGAGAAAATGTAGCACGTTCCCGGCACCGGCTGCTGATGTGGCAAAGCCTCGCGCGCTGTAGGGTCCGTGATTCCATCGTGGCGTTGTGGCCCGGCCGCATGACGCCAGATAAATGTAGAGCAGAAGCTCCTTAACAAACTTGTCCCAAATGTGATCGTGCCCAAAGAGGGTGATTCCACGCATGGCGAAAAAGAGTCGCTGCACCGGCGCGTAGTGCGTGCCATAGAATCCGACGAGCACGTCGAGAAAGTCGGATCGTCCGTAATTCCCGACACCGCCATCCGGGTTCGCCGGTCCCTGTCCGCGTGCTCCGGCTCCAAGCGTCTGGTGCATCACAAAAGTGTGAAACGTTGTTGCTGCCGCCGCCGACGCGATCCGAGCAATAATCGCGTCACGTCGCGTGTCGTCCACAATCCAGTCGTCTGAACTGTTCAACGCCGTCGCCGTTGTGCAGGGATTCGTGCCGCTGTTCACCACGTCATATCCGACATTGTGAACAAGATAGGTGCAATCACCGTGGGTGAATTCGTAGTCGCCGATCGTCTGAGCGTCATAGACCGGGCACCAATAGCCACGGTAGTTTTCCTCGTGCGGTATGAGCCGGTTGTATCGCAAGGCCGCCAGCGTCCAGTCCCGCTCAGTCGCTTGGTCAGCGGTGAAGCAGGCGTGGTTTCCGACGCAGACCAACAGGGCCAGTGATTCGCAGGGATAGTGCGTCTCGCGCAGCCAGTGGCGAGTCACAGCTAATGCCTGATCCGCCGTGCCAATGATTGAACTGACTGCCGTGTCCGGCTCCCCGGTTCCGTCTTCCTTGATCGGATAATTAAACCAAGTCGTCGAGCCTAACGTGTACTCCGGGCCGTCGCCGATATGCAGACACCCCGAAATCGGCTCATCGGAATCCATCTGTGCTTTGAGCGAGTCGTGTGTCGCGCGCACGACACCCACCCCCGCCAGAGACGTGAATCCCTGATCTGGAACCCCGTCGGGCGTGTTGTGCGTACTTTCCAGAAAATGATCGTCGCCGAGCTTGCCAAGCCATCCGGGCGTGCCCGCCGGAACAAAGCGCCGGGCTGCAAAGCGCGGAGTTGTATAACTGATGCCGCCCGCCGTGACGGTGATTTCGTAACTGAAGGAGGCATCCACCTCAACATCTTCGAACCAGTATCGATCGCCCTCGCCAACATCACCGGCGTATGCTGATTCGGTCAACGAATCGACCAGCACCCCATCCGAGTCATACCAGGTAATTTCGAGGGTCGGAGTGGCCGGGCAGGCTTTGCCGAACATGAGGCCGATGTCCACCAGTGTGAGGGTGGGCAACGCCACTTGCGGCGGAATATCCAGCACCCAGCCATCCAACGGCGATGGATAGAGCGTGTGGGCACCCGACGTTATATTACTGTACCGGACGAAAGTCTGTGCCGTATCCGACTCGTTCTCAGAGAACGCCAGCACCACGGCATAACGCTGTCCGTTGGCGAGTGCCGATTGTTTCGCCTCGTTGATAACCGCGTCGAGCGACCCGCTTTCCGGGTTCGTGATGCCAGTCCCCACTTCGTCGGACAGCACACCGGCCGAACCAGCCGTCGGTACTGCGAACACGGCCCGCGAGCCTGAATTATCGACGTTATGGCCGGGGTCGCTGCCCGGTCCAGTTGTCTCAATGGGAGCGACAATGAACCCGGTTGGCGTGCCGCTCTGAATCGCGTTGTCCCAACTGGCCTGCGCACCGGCGATGATGTCCTGCTGCTGCAAAACAGCCATAAACACCGGTTTGGTGCCCGTGGCCACCGAGACATCCGTATAGTTAAAAGGGAAATTTTTGACCTGTCCCTGAAGGTCCAGTGTGTCGAGGATGATGAAGCGGCGGCGATAGTTGAGTGCGGTGGCGTTGGTCCGGCCAATGTTGCCCGAGGCCGCGCCGCCCTGGACTTGCAGCGTGGTGGCTGCCGATGCCAACACGACGTGATTGGCAACGGGCAGGTCCGTGGCCTCAACATCGACGGCAAACCGCTTTAGATTTTCACCAATGGACAGGGACATCTATTCCGCCTCCCCCTCATCCTCATCGCCCCACACAATCGGCGGATAAATACCATGCCACGCGTCATGCTCGAAGCAATAATAGATGCACCCGGACGCCTGTCCGAGCATCAGTGCCGCCAACATGACAGTCGCAAGGCGTTTCATTCGGATACCGTCATTTTCTTGTGGCCTTTGACCACGGCGTCGATCTTGCGAATCGTTTTCG
>CAYXEY010000640.1:0-3445 GCA_964464105.1 uncultured Planctomycetaceae bacterium | reverse complement strand
GCTCGTCCTTGACCACGCCCAGGCCGTCCTCATCGATGATGGTGTCGCGCCCACGTCCGACGATGTAGGTGTCGAAACCCTTGCCGCCGTACAGCTTGTCATCGCCGGCCCCGCCGATGAGGGTGTCGTCGCCGTCACCGCCGTAGAGATCGTCGTCGCCGGCGTTGCCTTCGAGGCGGTCGTTCTGGTCGAACCCATACAGGACGTCGTTGCCGCCGCCGCCGTAGAGGCGGTCGCTCCGGCTGCCGCCAGAGAGGGTTTCGGTGTTGTCGGCGCCAAAGATGATGCGGGGCTTCGCCGCTGGCGTAGCGCCAGAGCCGAGGTTAATGGTGAGGTTGGCTCCGTTGTCACGGAACCATTGGTCGCTTGCCCCACCCCGGTTGTAGGACGTCGTCGAGGCGTCAATGTCTGCGATGGCCAGCTTGTTCTTCCAGGTGAGGAAGACGGCGCGGTCGGCGAGATATTCTTCGGTCAGTTCGCCCTGACCCGTGACCGGGTTGTAGAGGTCGAGCCGACCGTTGCTGTTGTGCGCACTGTAATCGAAGCCGAGCAAGGCAAAGGGATTGAGTTCCTTCAAGGCATAGCGATAGGCCAGCGTATCGATGTCGCCGTCCTTGGCCAGGCCCTTGAGTCCGTCAGCGCTCTTGTTGGTGAGGTTCTCGAGGATCAGGCGGCCCTGGTTTGCCTGAAAGACGGGATGGCCCTGCAGTCCATTTAGGGCCTGGTACAGGGCATCCCGGTTGGCGTTGCCGGCGGGCAGCGGGATTGAATTGATGCCGAAGGCCGTCTCCAGAACATCGACGATTCTTTCGAGACTGGCCGAAGTGCCCACGGCTGCCGCCTGCAAAATCGACCTGAACGTTGTCGTACTCAAGGTAGGAGCGAGTTTGGTCAGCGTCGCATAGACGGCCAAGGCGTCGGTGAGGGTTTGCTGAGAGTGGTTGAGCGCTACCGGTCGAGCCGTAATCGGTTCGTCGCCGCGCGACTGGTTCTCGATGGGAATGTCGATGGCGCTGCCCGGCCGGTTGTTCAGGCCGGCGATCGCGCTCCAGGGCACCGCGCTGCCGCGTGCTTCGTCGGCAATGACGTTGGTGGTATTGACTCCGATGGGCATCGCGCCACCGAGCAAGGCGAAGAAGCTACGGTTGTCCGGGTTGTCCTTGAAGCCGGGGGCGTTGAAGACGGTGATTTGATTGGTCACGCTGGCAAAGACGGCGCCGAAGGCCATCGCCAGATGGCCGCCAAGGCTGTGGCCGGCGAGGTCGAGCTTCCGGTCGGCATCGGCGGCAAGGGCATCCCTCAGCGTGCCGTTGGCGGTGCCGGTATACCATTCGAGCCAAAGCCCCGCGCCAGGGATCCACGTGGCATGACTCAAATCAACCGGCGTCGCTAGCAAGCGGTATTGCACCACCGACGCGTTTGCCGCGTTGCTCACACGCTGCCACCAGTTCCACATCGCAACTACCTGGTCGTAGCCAGCGCCCGCAATTGCGATATTCGCATCGGTGGGCAAAATGTCGTTGGGGGAACCCATCAGTTCGGCCGTGCCACGGATCGCCAGCGTCAAGTTGCCAGCCGCATCCTTGAACACAGTCGCGGAGAAACTCGTACCAAGCCCGCCTTCGGCTACCGTATCGTTGAATTGGGCGACAACGGTTGGGTATTTGCGGGCGAATTCTTCGGCTTGTTTGGCGGAAAAGCCGGCCGCTTCAAGTCTTGCTCGCTGATCAGACAAAGAACCTTGCATGAGATTTGCATAGGCCGCGAGTGCAAGCTCCGCATCATTGAACAACCTTGAGAAATCCGTCATTTCATCTCCTCCCTAATACGAATCGTGGTTCTAAATTGATTAAGTGCAGCATTTGCATTGCTACAACTCGTTGTTGACGGATGAGCAAAGGTTGGAAAGTCACCTCCGACGCGCGAATAGCTAATCATTTCTGCTAAGACTTTCTTATCCTGCGCACGTACTAAAGTAGTTCGAGCGCGAAACACACTGGGTGCCGCCGTTCGCAGGTAAGTAGATTCATAATCGATGAAATAGCCACTGCTTGACGGCTGCACTGGTCGCGGCGGGATTACAAGCTCACCTCCAATCAGTAAGTCATTCTTCTGGGCCTCCTGCCGAGTAATGAGTTCCCGTTCATGGATACGCGTTCCCCCATCCTTCTCACACATCCCCCGCACCTGATAATCCCAGTACGCCTTCCTGCCCTCGAAGAAGCCGATGGCCAGCAGAAGCAAGACAACGAGCGCCGCAGGTATCAGCACCAGCGTCTTGACCATGCTTGCCCCACGCATGCGGGCGCGCGACCCTCTATTGCATCTCCGAAAGTACTTCTTTTGTTGTCCAGCAATCATGCCGTCCTCCTCCATTCACGATCGTTAGCCACCATATATTCGCCGTATCTGGGCGACTGACTTTCTCCAACCATCAAGAGTGCGTCGTTGCCAACGGCGCGGTTGTCTCCGGAGAGAAAGTCGTTGCCTGCCCCGCCGAGGATGGTGTCGCCGTCCTCGCCGCCGAAGACGACGTCGGCATCAGCGCCGCCGTCCAGATAGTCGTTGCCGCCCTGGCCGAAGAGCCAGTCGGCGCCCGCACCCCTGTAGTAATACTTAAGGTACCGGAGTCGATTTCTTTTCTTCGCTCAGCATCATGCCTCCTTACAATTCCAATCCCATTTGCCCCGTCATCGGCGCACTCGCAGGCGCACTCACAGATCGGCCGCACTGGACCACATACTATGGATGCTCTCGGACGACGCGGCATAGTTTCTTCCCTTGGGTCAGTTCAGTGAAAAGAAATCGACTCCGGTACCTTTAGTTTCTCCTCAATCTGCCTTGATAAAAACACGCTGATGGAGAATCGAATTGCCTGAATCTTCTGGGCACCTAAACGACGATGGGTGCCAAGGCCCTGGCATATCTCCGCCACGACGCGCATAGCTGATTGCCTCGCCTAATAGCTTTGAATCTGATTTCCGAATAACAAGAAAATGGTCGCGTCGTAACGATGGGTTACCTTCGACGTAGATATGTACTTTCCACTCGTAGTAATACTCGTCCTCCGGTTTTGCGTCTTGCTTGAATGGAATTCTCACTACGCCGTATTTGTCGAATTTTTCAGGCGGCAGCTTCACCGTCTCATACACCTTGATGCCGCCGTCCTTGGCGCACAGTTCCTTAACTTGCGCATCGAGGCGATCTTTTTCGCAGGCAGAAAGAAGCAGGAGCACGGTCGTAGCAGCGAGAATTACAAGGGGCTTGTTCATGCGCGGATTCTCCAGTTGTAGTCGTTCGAAGCCTGTACCTCGTTGGCGAACTGGCGTGGAACGGGTAAGGGGTGCTCCAACGAAGGCGCCTGAACCGGCATCCCCGCCGCATCGAACGCAAAGGCCAGCGCCGGATCGCCGTTATCGGTGAAGTGTTCGCGCAAGGCAAAGTA
>CAYXEY010000639.1:0-3459 GCA_964464105.1 uncultured Planctomycetaceae bacterium | reverse complement strand
GCATGCAAACCAACGCGTTCAGCCCGCTACTATCTCTGCGTCTAAAATTTCGACATTCAACGCACAACTTCGGCTTCTCGTTCATCGTCATTCTCCCTTCCGCAAAACCGGCACACCCAGCGATCTCACCTTCTCGGCGATCTCGTCGAGGGTTTCGGATACGGTGAGATGTTTATCGGTTCCGAAACCTATGGCTGTTCTATTCCATCCGTCTGACGATTGAATAATCGTCACTAGATCCATGTTCACCAGCACGGGGTTGCCGTAAGCAACACAATCAGTCAGTTCAATCAGCCTTGCCATCGTCACTCTCCTACAGGTTGTGTAATTGTTCCATCGTCTGCGCGTTGCCTTTGCCGCGTGAAACACCCAACGACACCTTAGCGTGCGCCATTGGGTGCGCCATTAAGAGCACCAATGGCGCGTGCGCCGTCGTTGGGTTTTTCACTAGGCAAAATTCAATGACGGCGCAGGTGATTTTGCGCCATTGTGCGCCATTGTGCGCCATTGGTTATTCGTCAATGGCGCAACTTTATTTCGGGCGTTTTGAGGGGTCAACCGTGAGCCCGTCACGCTCCTTGCGCTGCGTTGGCGATGTGTATCGCTCAACCAAAAGTAGTTCATTTTTGACCCATGTCCGGATGATCTCTCGGCATTGATGTTCGCTTTTGTCGGGCGCGTGGCGGCGCACTACCATCCATGCGGATCGCTCACGAGCGGCAGATGCAGACGAATACCGCTCGCCATCCGGCATGCCTGCGTTGATGTCGTCTAGGATGAGATTTAGGATTTTGCAACTCAGGCCGTCCCATGTTTCTGGCGGGGTCCATGGTTCGATGGCCTGGACGTTATCGCCTTTTGGGTATTCCTCGTTGCCGTTTCCGATCGGAACTGAAACCAGGCGAAACCATCTCGTTTGCGACGTGAGCGTTAGGTTTGTTTTCCCGTCATCGAGGCGGACATATTGCGACCTGTCGGTTTCAGGGATGCTGAATTTCTTGGCGTCGTCCTCTGTCATTCGCGACATGGTGAGGCCGACGCGGGCGGCGTCTACGAGAGCGCTGGCACCGCGAGATGATGCCATGTCACCGGCGTCGTGATTTCCTTTCCGGGCATGGTGCGCGACGCCTGCGGCTATGTCGGCGGTTTCGGCGATGCGAGAGAGGAGGCGGCAGACGAAATCGGCGGCAGTGTTGTCGTTTTCGGGAGCGCCGGAAAATTTAACGAATGGATCGGCCAGAATTGCTGAAATCTGTTTGTTTCTGGCCTCGTCGATTATGTCCCCGGCGAGTGTGGTTTCCGCCATGGTTCCGTCCGCGGCCATGGTGGCGAGTGTCCGGTTAGACCCTGTGAGCGAGCGGAAGAAGAGCCATCCTCGAAGATCGGTGGGGTCGATTTTATGATATTGGCACGCGGCGAGGAGGCGTCGGCTGATTTCGTCGGCGCCGTCCTCGAATGTGAGCATCATGACGCGAGAGCGGTGGTGGACGTGAAGACCAGAGATGTTGCGCCCGGTGGCGAGAGATAATGCCCATGCGATTAGGAGAGACGTTTTCCCGGACCCGCCAGCGGCAGCGACGATGGTTAGGTATCGCCGGCACAGAATGGTGCCGAGAAGCCACCCGCGGGGCGGTATCGGGTTTGCGAGCATGTCCGCCGCATCGACGAGCCCGAGCCGGTTAGATCCAGGTGATGATGACCGGATCGTGTCGAGCGCGGTTGCTGCGGCTCTGGTGATGGTGGCGGGATCGTCGGTTATCTCCGCGGCGTAGGCTCGGTTGATGACGTCATCCCCGAGAGCGATCAGTTCCCGGCGCTGGTATAGCCTATGTATGAGCCGGCCGTAATCGCGGGCGATAACGATTGGGATGGCGGCATTGACCAACGTCATGATGTAGCCGTCGCCGGCTTCTGCGAGCGCGTCATCGTCGGATAGATATGCGCTGACAATTACGCCGTCAGCAACGTGTCTAGTCTCGATCAGTTTCCGGCATGCCGAGAAGATGCGCCGGTGGGGTTCATAGATGAAGTGATCCGCCGCAAGGAAGTCTGAGACTCGATCGAATGCGCGATTGTTGACGAGGATCGCGCCGAGCAGCGCCATCTCGGCTTCTATGTTGTGCGGTAGCCGACGCGCGCCGGGAAGTGGTGGCAGTGGCGTAACCCGGCTATCGTCGGGCTGCGGCGGATCGCTCTTCACTGCTTGCCGCCGTCGATGATCACCTGCGGCGGAACCGGCCACGGAATGCCGAGGTTACGAGATAGCCAAAATGTTTTGATGGCCTTCATGCGCTCGAATGCCTCGCCGTCTTCGGCGTCGGGGTCGCAATAGGGCCTGGCGGCTGAATTGGAATAGGTCACGAGTAACCTCTCTGGTAGTCGGCGGGCGGGCTCGGTCCCAGAGAGAAAACCGAGTACCCGCCGCCTTGTTCACTCGCCGGGCCAGGGCGAGCGCGAATATGCTAGGCGAGGAATTGCCGCTGCGTCAATGTTTCGAACACCGCAAAATGCCTGTTGACAGCACGAAAAGATTGCGCTAGACTGTAAGCATGATGAGGGAGCGAATGGGCCGCTACCTCGGGACGGGAGAGAGAAGATGTTGGAAATCACGATGACAGCAGCAGAGACCGCGATTTACGACGGCGACGACGCCGCAGCGGTTGCCTTGATGGCAGACCGATCGAGAAGGACAAAGAAACGGGCACGGAGTGAATACCTCCCTCTCGCGGAAAAGTGGAACAATAGGCAGTGAGGGACAAGAGAATGCGTGTGGGAACGCCTGGATTTGTGCCGGCCCGGCTTGCCGAAGTGCGAGCTGCTCGCCGTATCAAGACGCAAAAGAAGCTTGCCGAAACTCTTGGCGTTGTTTCGAGCACTGTCAGTCGCTGGGAAAAGGGTGAGATTGCGCCCGATGCTGATGCACTCTCAGGGCTTTCTGATAGCCTAGGTGTGCGCCGCGAGTTTTTCCTGCGTCCGCTCTACGAGTCTGGTCGGCCGATGTTCCATCGCCAGCTCTCAAACACGCTGGCGGGCGATATTCGATATCAGCGCTCACAAATGAGCTGGTTGCAGGAAATCAGCGCTATCTTGCAGCATTACGTAGACTTCCCCCCGGTCAATATCCCCGACGTGCTCGGAGGAGCGTCGTGGAAACAGCTCCGTGAGGATGATATCGAGCGCATCTCTCTTGAACTCCGCCGCCACTGGAAAATGGGTGAAGGACCGTGCGGAGATATCGTTGCTCTGCTGGAACGTATCGGCATCGTTGTCGGCACCATCGAAATGGGGACGGCGCGCTTGGATGGCCTGTGCAGTTGGTCTCCCGCGGAAGCGCGCCCGCACATTCTTCTTGCGACCGACAAGATGTCATTCCCTCGCCGCCAAATGGACGGAGCACACGAACTAGCACACGCGGTTCTGCATCGAAACGTCACTGAGAGCGAATTGAAGACGCACCTC